>CAVHWJ010000013.1:8989-16141 GCA_963639565.1 uncultured Prevotella sp.
CGGTAGGCGTAGAGCAGTTTCTTTAGGTAGTCAATCTGTTCGCGGAGTTCGTCGCCCTTGTCGGTGTCGGCAACGAGCATACGGTGGGACGACATCTCCACAATCTGCGTGGTGCTCTTGATGTCGGCACCCGTCGCCACCGCGTCCTCCTCGCTCGTGAACGGCTCATGCTGCACGAGCTGGAAACCGCGGCTGTGATAGACGAGCGTGTAGCCGGCGATGCCCGTCTCCTTGTGGTAAGCCTGTGAGAAACCGCCGTCAATCACCATCAGTTTTCCCCCCGCCTTGATGGGGTTCTCTCCGCTCGCCGCGTGTACCGGTACATGACCGTTGATGATATGACGGTTGGGCTGCCTCACGCCGAAAGCGTCGAGAATCCTGTCGCACACCTCGCCGTTGTCCCTCAGCAGATAATAGTTGCCCTTCTTCTCCTCGTGCGTCTCCTTCTCGGCGATGAAATACCGCTCGAAGGTCGCCATCTTTGATTTGTCGAAGAGCGTGGAGTCGGGTCCGCACCACAGATACAGGAAATAGTCCCTCGCATATTCCCTCTCCTCCGGCGTGGAGTCGCGCTGGAAAGCCGAACGGATGAGCAGTCCCGTGCGGTGCATCAGTTCCTTGCCCTTGTAACGCTGCCCCTCGGTCAGCTCCACCTCCTTCAGCGTACCGTTCTCGTTGAGCGGCACAGATGCGTGGAAGAGAAGGTTGTTGTTCGTTATGTTATACATGCAGCCGTGACCAAGCAGTATGTCGATGTGCTTGCGCAGTTTCTCGCTCACCACAAACGAATGGTGCAGCTTGCGCATCAGTTCCTCCTCCTCAGGGGCGAGGGCGCAGGGGTTCTCGGGGTCGATGGTGGGGAACAGGCAGCTCTTCATCTTGTACCCCTTGCCGTCCACCACGCACGTGCCTTTTTCGTAGTCAATGGCGTTGAGCAGCGCGCGGTCTTCCATGCCCCACTGCGGATGCCTTGCGAACACCGCCGCCTCCACCTTGAACTGTATCACGGCTATCGCCTTGTGCATCATGGCGCAGAGGCGCGCCGTCTTCTCGTCGATATACGCCGTGCCTCCGTTGAGCTTGGGTATGAACTCCTCGCAGGGGTCGTCGGCGTAGGTCTCCATGGCGAACGTGGCGAGCGGCACGAGGTTGATGCCGTAGCCGTCTTCGAGCGTCGCCATGTTGGCGTATCTCAGCGAGAGGCGTATCACGTTGCAGATGCACGCGTCGTTGCCGGCGCACGCCCCCATCCACAGTATGTCGTGGTTGCCCCACTGAATGTCCCAGTTGTGGTAGTTCTCCAGCATATCCATTATACGGTGCGCCCCGGGGCCTCGGTCGTAGATGTCGCCCAGGATATGCAGCTGGTCAATGGCGAGCCGCTGTATCACCTTTGATATGGCGATGATGAAGTCGTCGGCGCGGTCGGTGTCTATCATGCTGTCCACCACGGCGTTCACGTAGCCCGCCTTGTCGATGTCGTCGCTGTGCTCATGCAGCAGTTCCTCGATGATATACGAGAAGTCGTGGGGCAGCGACTTCCTCACCTTCGACCTCGTGTATTTGCTCGACACCTCGCGGCACACCTTCACGAGCTGGTGTATTGTGATGTGATACCAGTCGTTGATGTCGTCCTCGTTCTGCTTCGTCTGCTCCAGTTTCTGTTCGGGATAATAGATCAGCGTACACAGGTCGCGCAGTTCCGACTCCCTTATCTGGTTGCCGAAAATCTCGTTCACTTTTCGCTTGATGTTTCCCGACGCGTTTTTCAGCACGTGCTGGAACGAGTCGTAAGCCCCGTGTATGTCGGCGAGGAAATGCTCCGTGCCTTTGGGCAGGTTGAGTATCGCCTCCAGGTTGATAATCTCGGTGCTCGCGTCAGCCACCGTGGGGAACGTCTTGGCGAGAAGCTGGAGATACATCAGGTCGTTGCTGTCGAACTGTCGTGTATTGTTTTTCATTGTATGTCAGAATTGAAGATTTTTGTTTCCGTTGATTTCGTCGCCCTGTCGTCAATGGGCTGCATTGCGGTGAAGCCTTCTTCGAGGAGCATCGAGCGTTGCAATATGGCGAGCGCGCGTCTGAAGAACTTTTCCGCGTCCACCTCCCGTAGCATTTCCCCGAGCTTGTATTCGTTGTACCGCTCGAAGCGCAGCGCGGTGTAGAAATCCGCCATGTTCCTGCGCGACAGCTTTCCCGTGTCGAGCAGGTGCTTCAGGTTGAGCGTCATGATGCAGATTTTCTTCTCCACGGCGTAATGGTGGTATTCCTCGCACATCTGCCGTGTCCTCGCCACGCGGATGCTCGAACGCGCTGTCTCAAGGAAAGCCAGTTCCTTTGGCTTGCCGAATTTCTCCACCGCCTCCGTGTCGATAGTCTGCCGCTCGGGCAGGAGAGCCTTCATCGCCTTCACCACCGGCTGCAACACGCCCTGCGCCTGGGAGTGCAGCTGTATGCGCCGCCACCCCTCTTCGGTGAGCGTGTCGAGACATTCACGAGCCTGTTCCGCGGTGATGAATATCCTTGAGGTGTCGCCCTCGGTGGCGGTGAGCGACACACCGTAGGCGAGCAAAAGGTTTTCCGCCTTTCTCTCCCCCTCTGTCATCAGCATGAAGGGATGGCTGTCAGCCACCTTGCGGTATAGTTTCCGCATCATCTGCGGAGCGTCGTTCTGCCCAAGAGCCTTCCTGTCGCGCGGTATCACGCAGCATTTTTCCCCCATGGGCAGCGAACCGCCGTCAGCTGACTGCGAGGCGTTTTTCATCCTCTGCCTCTCCTGTTCCGAAACGAGATGCAGTGCCGCCGCGTCACTCAGCATGGCGCGTTGGAATAGCAGTTCCGCGGGCATCTTCCGCGTTAGGTATCTGTGGCGTATGTTCCATTCCATTAGTTCCTTGTAGGTGGAAACGACGAACGGTATGCGCCTCCGCTTGGCGAAGCGGTACACCTCCCTTGCGGCATAGCTCCACATCGAATGGATGTGTATGATGTCGGGGTGAATCTCCCCCACCGCCTGTTCCACTGTGCGGCGGTCATGCCCCGCGTGGCTTGCAGAGCCTTTCAGCCGCCACACCTTCATGCCGGCAGTGTCTTCGGGTTCTTCTTTTTGGGGCGAAACCGTGAGCACGCACACCTCGCCGCCGTCGGCCGTCAAGCCCGCCGCAAGGTCTCTGAAGAACGATGCCGCCACCGTGTCTCCGCCCACGCTCTGGATGAAATGCAATACGGTCATATCTTGTGGCAGATGAATTCGTATTTGTCCGTTCCCCTGTATCTCGTCAGCCGGCACAGGTTCCTCACCGGCATGGTGAGTTCGAGCCACGCGAGTTTCAGCGGCGACAGTATTCCTGCCATCGCCCCTGCACTGCGGCGCAGCACAACGCCCCTCAATATAAAGGTGACGATTAATGCCACCGCCGCCACGGCGAGTTCCACCCACCGCTGACAAGCCGCTCCGAAGGCGATTCCTGCCACGTCTATGGCGTAAGCCAAAGCCATGAGCGACATGGAGAGGTTTACCCTGAACCGCGGCATACGCGACGAGGCGAGTTCCTTGCGCACAGCCATGTACGAGAGGTATGCGTTGCGCCATTCCTTGCGCGAACGGATGTGGCGCGTCACCCCTGCATCCTCGGCGAGGTTCACGGCCACTTCCGTCGTGGGGGCAAACTTGTTCACGATGAACTCGTATTCCCCGCGGATGTATTTCAGGTTGCCGTCGAAGCCCTTGCCGTCGAGGAAGAGGCTCTTGCGGAACATCAGGTTGTTGCCGCAGTATGCCCACGCGTCGCCCCTCCCGGCGTCCGCCATTTGGCGGTAGAGAGTATATGCGTGGTCGAAACGCCGCGCCGCGGTGGTCTCACCCCCGATGCCGGTGAGTCCCATCACGATGCCCGTGCCGTTGCCGCACATACTTGCCATGCCCCTCAGCCAACGGTCGGAATGTGGCATACAGGCGGTGTCGGTGAGCATTATCCATTCGTGGCGCGCCGCTTTCACTCCCATCGTCACGGCGAGTTTCCGTCGGCTCACGTATCTCGACGACGAGGGGATGAACGTGGTGTAGACGCGTTTGTCCGTGGCGTAGGCGTTGAGCGTTTCCTCCGCCCCGCTGTCCTTCGCCGTGAGGACCACCACCACCTGAAGCTCTCCCGGGTAGTCCTGAGCGAGCAGCGAGGGGAGCGTCTGTTTCAGTCCTTCCGCATCGTCGTCCACGGTGAGCACAACGGAGATGCCGGGGAACGTGTCACCGTCTCCCTGTTCCGTGTCAGTGGAGACATCGGTTTTCACCCTCCGCGTCATTACGTTCACAAAGGGCGTCACGGCAGCCATTGCCACCGTCACCGCCCCTTGCATGATTGTGAAATTGTCTATTTCAAACATTTACTTATGATATAACGCCTTTGCGTCCAAACATCTACTTTAGATATAACGCTTCTGCGTAAATTCTTCGTTGTCTGAGCCTTACCGCAAGTCCTCGGTTGTCACGCCCTGCGGCAGATTGCGGCAGTTATACTGCGACGCCATTATCTCGCCGTACGCCCCTGCGGAACGTATCGCGATGAGGTCTCCGCGGTGGCATCCGTTCAGGTCGATGGCCTTGGCGAACACGTCGCTCGACTCGCAGATGGGACCCACCACGTCGTAGGTCTGCGGCTCTTCCTCCGAAGATATGTTCTCTATCTTGTGGTAAGCCTGATAGAGGGCGGGACGTATCAGGTCTGTCATTCCTGCGTCCACAATGGCGAATTTCTTCGCCGTGCCTTCCTTGACGTAGAGCACACGGGTGATGAGCGAACCGCACTGCGCCGTTACCGCCCTGCCCAGCTCGAAATGCAGCGTCTGTCCCTCCTCCAAACGGAGGTGACGGGCATACGTGCCGAAGTAAGCCTTGAAATCCGGCACCGGCACACGGTTCGGGTTCTGGTAGTCGATGCCCAGTCCGCCGCCCACGTTTATCGTCTCCACCTTCACGCGGCTCTTGCGCAGCTGTCCGAGGAGTTCGTTCACGCGGTTGCAGAGGGCTTCAAAGTCGCCCATGTCGAGAATCTGCGAACCGATGTGGAAATGCAGTCCGCGGAACCTCACGTTCTCCATGCCCTGCGCCACGGCGATAACCCGCTCCATGTCGCCCATGGCGATGCCGAACTTGTTTTCGGCCAGTCCGGTGGTGATGTTGGCGTGTGTGTGCGCCCCCACGTCGGGGTTTATCCTGAACGCCACGTTAGCCACCTTGCCCTTCGCCCGGGCGAGTTCGTTGATGACCTCCAGTTCGGGGATGCTCTCCACGTTGAAGCACTCGATGTCCTTGTCGATGCCCAGGTTAATCTCCCGGTCGCTCTTGCCCACCCCGGCATACACTATCCTGTCGTGGGGGAACCCTGCCTTCAGCGCGGCCTCTATCTCGCCGCCGCTCACGCAGTCGGCTCCCAGTCCTGCCCGGGCTATAATTTCGAGCACCTTGGGGTTGGCGTTGGCCTTCACGGCGTAGTGTACCCTGAACGCCTCGTGCTTGCCGGCCTCCTCGCGGATTTTGTCGAGGGTGCGGCGCAGCAGTTCGGTGTCGTAGTAGTAGAACGGAGTCTGTATCTCACGGAACTTGTCCGTAGGGAATATTCCTTTCATGTTTCTTTTCTTCCTCTTTGTGTGTGTTGCGTTTTACCTATTATATATATATCACTTGTTGAAGATAGTGTCGCTCAGGCTCTGCAGGGCGCGCTTCTTGTCGCTCTCCCTGATGAGGAACGAGATGTTGTAGTTGCTGCCGCCGTATGAAATCATCCTCACGGGGATGTCCTTCATGGCGTCGGTGGCGAGGGTCTCAAAGCCCACGTTGCTCCAGTCGAGGTCGCCCACCACGCACACGATGCACATGTCGGTGTCCACGGTAACTGTGCCGTATTTCTTCAGCTCGTCCACTATCTCGCTGAGGTGAGAGTCGTTGTCGATGCTCATCGACACGCCCACCTCGCTCGTGGCAACCATGTCGATGGCGGTCTGGTAGCTCTCGAAAATCTCGAACACCTTGCGCAGGAAACCCGTGGCGAGGAGCATGCGGCTGCTCTTGATCTTTATCGCCGTGATGTTGTCCTTCGCCGCCACAGCCTTTATCTTGCCCTTCATCGCCACGTTGTCGATTATCGTGCCGGGTGCGTCGGGCTGCATGGTGTTGAGCAACCTCACGGGGATTCCGGCGAACTTTGCCGGCTGCACGCACGTTGGGTGCAGAATCTTCGCCCCGAAATAAGCCAGCTCGGCGGCCTCCTCGAAGTGCAGCTGCCTCACGGCCTCGGTGTGTTCCACCACCCGCGGGTCGTTGTTGTGCATACCGTCGATGTCGGTCCATATCTGTATCTCGTCAGCCCCCACGGCGGCTCCCACGAGCGACGCGGTGTAGTCGCTGCCGCCCCGCTGGAGGTTGTCCACCTCGCCGTAGGCGTTGCGGCAGATGAAGCCCTGCGTGACGTAGACCTGGCTCTCGGGAGCGTTGTCGAGCGTCTCGGCGAGTTTCTCGCGGATATACTGCGTGTCAGGCTCGCCGTTCTTGTCGGTGCGCATGAAGTCGAGGGCGGACAGCAGCGTGGCCTTCACGCCCTGCTCCTTCAGGTAGTTCACCATCATGTTGGTGCTCATTATCTCGCCCTGCGCCACTATGGCCTTCTCCTCGAAACTCGTGAAGAGGTCTTTGGTGAACGAGCGGAGGTAGTCGAACTCGGCGCGGAGGAAATCCCTCGTCGCGTCTTTCGCCTCCTGCGTGGAATAGAGTTCCTCCACGTGCTGCATGTATTTCTGCTCCAGGCGGTTGATGGTGTCGTGCGCGCCGTCGGGGTTCTTGTGGTACAGGTAGTCGGAAATCTCCACCAGCGCGTTTGTCGTGCCCGACATTGCCGAGAGCACCGCCATGACCTGTTCGCCGCTCTGCGTGAGGAGTTCCGCCACGTTCTTTATCCTCTGGGGAGAACCCACCGAGGTGCCTCCGAATTTCATTACTTTCATGTTGCGTATCGTGTTTTTTCGCGTTAAACTTCTTTTTCTGTCTTTCTCTCTCTCCGTTTCCTACCCTTCCGTCACCGTGCCGTCGTGGCAGGTGTATTTCACTCCCGGGAACTTGTCCGCCAGCGGCAGGTTGTGGGTCGTCATTATCACCGCCGT
>CAVHWJ010000013.1:16403-20661 GCA_963639565.1 uncultured Prevotella sp.
TGGAGGTTGCCGTAGACGGTGCGGTCGTGGAGCAGCTGGAAGTCCTGGAAGATGATGCCCATTCCCTTTCTCAGCGCGGGTATCTGCTTGCGCTTTATCTTGATGAGGTCGTGGCCGAGGGCTTCCGCCTTTTCGCACGACTCGATGTCAAGCTCGCAGTAGAAGGTCTTTAGCAGACTCGTCTTTCCGCTGCCCACCTTGCCCGTGATATACACGAACTCCCCCTCGTCGGCGTGGAAGTCCACGTCCCGGAGCACGCAGCTGTCCTCCTGGCAGATGTTCACTTTCCTGTAATCTATAAGCATCGTGTGTGGTAGTTTTCGTTTTTCAGTGTTTCTTCCATCCGTCGGAGTGGCGTTCTTTCAGCTCTCGGGCGATGTCCTCGATGCGCAGTCCCTTTGCGGTGAGCAGCACGATGAGGTGATACATCATGTCGGAAGCCTCGTAGATGAGCCTCTCGTCGGTGCCGTTCACGGCCTCTATCACCGCCTCAAGGGCTTCCTCGCCCACCTTCTGCGCCATGCGGTTCAGTCCGTCGCGGAAGAGCGAAGTGGTGTACGAACCCTCGGGCATTTCCTTGTGGCGCGTCTCGATGAAGTCCTGCAAGTCGGTGAGGAACGCCATGTCGCAGCCCTCGTTCTTCTCGCCCCAACAGGTGTCCGTCCCCGTGTGGCACGCCGGCCCGTCGGGTCTCGCCTTCACGAGCAGCGTGTCGTTGTCGCAGTCGGCCTTTATGTCCACCAGATGCAGCAGGTTGCCCGACGTCTCGCCCTTGGTCCAGAGCGTCTGCCGGCTGCGGCTGTAGAATGTCACGAGTTTCGTCGAGAGGGTCTTGTCGAGGGCCTCCCTGTTCATGTATCCGAGCATCAGCACGGTCTTTGTATCGGCGTCCTGCACTATTGCCGGCACGAGTCCGCCTCCTTTTCCGAAGTCTATTTCCATATCGTCACTCTTTCTCCCCTTTCTGCCGGGGAATGGTTGATGTTTATTTGTAGATATATTTTGATGATATAATATCAATCGTGCAAAGATACGTCCTTTTGCGCAAACCGCAAAGGAATGGGGTGTCTTTCCGCCAAATTGTCACATTATTTATATCAACTTTTCAAAAATAAATCCATGAAAATCCGTGATAATATTATGGAAATTTCATGCTAAATTCATGGATAATTTACCTCAAATTTTCATGAATTTTGGGGTTTGCGAGGTTGAAGAAAACAGACCCTTTCCACCGTCACATACAGTTCCGCCTTAGCCTAACTGCGCAGCACGTCCTTGATTGAATAGATTTTGCTCAGTCCCTCAAACGAGAAGAACTGTCCGTCCATAATCATGTAGTCTTCGCGCTGCGACTTCCTCAGCCTTTTTATGTCGGGGAACATCGCCACAGGCACTATCACCTCACGACCGTCGGTGAGGAACACCGCCATAGCTCCTCTCTTCACGTTGAAGTCGAGTTTCTTTATCCCCAAATCAGTGTCTTTGTATCTACACATAAACCATAAATCTTAAAACTTCATTATCTTTACTTTCTTGCCGGCGAAGACATCATCAATATGCTTGTTGAGTTTGTCCCAGTGCTTGTCTATGGCTTGCAGTATTGCGCTTTCTTCAGTCGCGGCCAATTCCGACCACGCGATTTCTACGCATTTTTCACCGTCTTTCTCTATCCAAATCTTTGCTACTGTCTGCCCGCGGTGTGATTTCTTGTGCCCTCGCCTCACGACATGGATATGACGCCTGTTTTCATTGGCGTCCGTCGGGAACACCGCCAGTATGAAGCACAAAAGAAGCGCAAGTTTTCCCATTAGACTTTCTTGTTAAATTTTACGCAAAAATACTGACTTTCTTTTGCGCTTACAAATATTCAGATATTTTTTTTCACATAAAACCCAAAAGTTTCCCCATTCTTCATTCTTCACTCTTCATTTTCTATCCCCTTCAACAGCATCTTCCACAGCGGCACGACGTGTATCACGCTGCCCTCCGCGGTGATTTCGTCCTCTGTGTCCATGGTCACGATATACAGGCCGGTGCAGCCAAAACGCCCCGCGTAGGCAAGGAGGGCCTTCGTCTCACGGCTGAGGGTTTCTTCGTCGCTTATGTCGTATGACACCTGTATGGCCTTGCCGCGGCTGAACAGGCAGAAGTCCACCTCCACGTTGCCGCCGTAATAATACAGGTCGTCGCCGTATCTCGCATACAGGTATATCGCCGCCATGTTCTCCAGCAGCGACGTTTCGGGGTCAATCAGAAAGAGGTTCAGCAAACCGTTGTCCACGAAATAGTATTTCCTGTTCGACACCTTCTCCTGGAGCTTCGCCCCGATGTTCTCCAGCGAGAACACCATGCAGGTCTCCTTGATGTATTCCAGGTAGTCCACGATTGTCTCCTGCTTCACCTTGCCGCCCACGGTGGACACTACGTTGGCCAGGCGGTTGTAGCTCTGCGGCTGCTTCACGCTCTCAGCCAGCTTCCTCACCAGCACCTTCAGCCCCGTCATGTTGCGGATGCTGTATCTGCTCACGAGGTCGCCGAAATATATCTTGTTGTAAAGGTTCCCCAGCCACTGCCGCTTGAACGGCTCGTCGCGGATGGCAAGCTCGGGCAGTCCCCCGAAGTGGAAATACTCGTTGAAGGCGCGCTTCACCGGGGCGTTGTCGAGGTATTCCCAGTGCTTTTCCAGCACGATGCCCTTCGACCTGAGGAATTCCGCGAACGAGAACGGAAACACGTTCTGCACGATATAGCGTCCGCCGAGAGTGGTTGATATTTCGCGGCTCAACATCTTGGCGTTGCTTCCGGTTATATAAACAAGGTATTTGCGGTCGGCGAGCCTCCGCGCGAATTTCTCCCAGCCGTCCACCAGCTGTATCTCGTCGAGCATGAAAATCGGCCTGTGCCCGAATATCTCTTCGTATGCCTGTTTGATGATGTCGAGGTCGCCGAGTTGTATTCCTGCCAGACGGTCGTCCTCGAAGTTGAAATACAGGAATTCCTCAACGCTGTGTCCCTGTTCCATGAGTTCGCGCATCCGCTGGTAGAGCATATACGACTTCCCGGCGCGCCTAAGCCCCACCATTACGTAGCAGGAATGTGGCTCAAACTCCACGTCGCGCCTCACGAAGCTCACCTCCCTCACCATCTGCTGGTTCTCCAAAATCAGTTTCTTCGCAATGTTCTTATCCATTTCCCTGTCTTCTTTTGGTATAATTTCACCGCAAACTTACACAATTTCCTTTATAGGGGAAAGAATTAGCCCGAAAATTTCCCCTATAAAGGAAAGAAATGCCCCAAAAGTTTCCCCTATAAAGGAAACTTTACGTAAAAACGTCTCCCCCATGGCGGAAAAACATCCTTTCATTCTTCACTCTTCATTCTTAATTCTTCATTTACAGGTTCTTCATTCCCACCAGAAACCTGTCGAACCTCCCCTTTATCATCGCCGCCATGGCATAGTGTCCGTCGCGCGTCTCGGCCTCGGTGGAGAGCCGCCGCCACTGGTCGGGGGAAGTGCCTTTCCACGGGTGGCGGCGCAATGCGGCGTTAAGGGAGTCGGGGTTGCAGGTGTAACGCCCGCTCTGCCGCTTGTCGAGCCGCCGCGCCACGTTCTCGTTCCAGCTTATGGCGAAATCCTTGGCGCTGCCCTTGAAGCGGTGCGCGTGGGTCTTGTCCGCCAACACGAGGTAGAGGGCGCATACGGGCGACATGGAGCGGTAGACTGTGCGCGCCGTCTTGTCCTCCCCGCCGAACTCACGGAACAGGCCTAAGGCGAACCGCCACACGCTTCTCACCCACCCCGTCGTCACCTCGCCCGAGAAATGCGCGCGGTATATCTCCATCGGCTCTTCGCCGTCGCTTTCCCCCGCAGGGGAGGCCGTGGCGGAAGGGGGCGGTGTGGCGGAAGCCTCGCCGGTGTCCTGCCCCTGTGGCGCGAGCTGCCGCTGCAGACCGTCAATCTGCGCTTCCAACTCCGCAATCCGCAAGTCTTTCCGCATATTGATGAGCGAGGCGTCGCCGAGCTGTTTCTTCAGCGCGAGGTTCTCGTCGAGCACTTTCTGCACCGAGGGCGACCCTGCCTTGAGAAGTTCAAACCACAGGCTCTCCGGAATGGCCACCACTCCGGAGGAAGCGGCGCCGCCGGCATTGCCATCCGGTAAAGTGCCGCCAAGGTTTAGCTGTGGTATGTCCTCTCCCATTATGCCGTTGCCTGTTATAAATATGGATTAGAAAAACGCTGTGTGCAGACAGAAAAAGC
>CAVHWJ010000014.1:0-19841 GCA_963639565.1 uncultured Prevotella sp.
GCAGTCGTAGCAGTGTTTCGCCTGATTTCTGAACATCCCCTTCAATTTGTTTTTGAAGCCCCTATTGAACGGGCACGAGGCGCACGACTGCGGGAAATAGGGATGCGATTGCGCGAATGCAGCCTTGTCGGTGCCCGGGTTGGAGTCGAGTCCCGGCTGCGGTTCGCTTCCGTTGGCGGCAGAAGGAGCCGCAGTGGCAGGCTCATCGGTGGAGGATAGCGAGCACTTGCAGTTCCATCGATCCCCCGGTCGGTGCTCATTCCAGAAAGGGTCATTGATGGGCCGAACGGTGTTCCAGAAGATTTGGTGGTCAGCCCCCGGGTTGGGCGACGTGGACGGCATCCACTTGAGGTTGGGGAGCACGTCAGCCTCGCGGACGAACTGCTGCCAGTCGGCCGCCTGGTGCGCCCGTATGACGGCGGTGTCGTATTCAGTGCGTAGCCACGCCCCACACTGATGGGAGGCGATGGGCAGAACATCGCTTGCCCACTGATTGAACGGCTTTAAATCACCGTTTGAATCGGTGAGTGCCTTGACCATATCCGACTGCATGCGGTGGACCTTGAAAGCCGAGAACACCCCGTTGGAGTGTTGTAGCGCATAGCGGAAATCGTCGTCGGGGTCGGGCGCGGAAGAAGCTAGGATGCCCTTGTCGGTGGCCTCGTTGAGCCGCTTGAGTATGGCCCGGAAGAGTTGTGGCGAGATGTCGGTGGAGGACTGCGAAGATCCCCGCCGGTAGATGTCGTGGAGGATTTGGGCGATAAAGTCATCGGAGAACTCCATGTCTGCGTCCACATCACTGGCCTTGGCCTGATAGAGGCTGTTGACTACCAGTCTAAAGCTGCCCCGCTGCTGTGCGGGGCTTTTGCGAAAAAAGAGCGGAGCCAGTTTTGGAAAGACTTTTTTTGTTTGGGAGAGGGTTCAGGGTTGTTGTCCTTATGCCCGTCGTTATCATCGTTAGTCTTGTTGTTGTCGCTGTCGTCATTGTCGCTTTGTGGCGAGGGGCAAAGCGAGAACGCTTCGCCTACGGAGCGTTGCTGCTGTGCTTTGAGCTGGTCGTAGTCTTTAGGCTTGTCGATGCCGAACTCCTCGTAGAGATAGTCGTCGGCGACCGGCAGCTGGAAGCTGGAGCGCAGCTGTGTGAGGATGTTCATCTTGGTGGAAGGATCGATGTCCTTCTGCTCGGGGAAGCAGAACTCCCCACCATTGGTGTTGATGCCCATGCGCAGGAAGATGTCCGCCATGTCGTAGTTGAGGACATCGAGGACGAAACGTCGGTCGGCCTGTGCGACGCGGTCCTCCACCTTTTTGTGGACAGTGCCGAGCGCCTGTGTGCCGTTTTCGGACGACTCTGTGGTGAGCGTGTTGCCGAGGATGAGTTTAGAGATTTCGTTGTTGCACCGCTCGCAGAGCCTCTCATAGACATCAGCCGAGCCAGTTTTGTTGCCCGCCTCGACGAGATTGAGCGTGGTGTCCTTGCCATGGACGAAGACGGCGAGCGAGCCAGCGTTGTAGGCATCGTCGATGGCCCGCTGTCGCGAGTCGTCATCGTCAGTCTCATAAGTGTACTCCTGAATGGGCATGCCGAAGACCTCGGAGAACTGCGACCAGTCGCCAGTGGTGTTGCGCTTGTAGATGACCCACGGCGCAGCCTTGGCGAGAAGCCCGAGGTCATTGGGCGAGCCGACGAAGAGGAGGTCGGGATATTCGTCCCACGAAGTGCCAGTGATGTCGGTCTGATGTCGGAGAATGAGCCTGCGGACCGGGTCGGCATGCTTGCGAGGGATGAGGTCGTAGTTGACCCAACTGTCCTCACGGTAGAACTGGCAGAGCGAGAAGCCCCACATTTTGGCATCGATGATGTCGGCGACGAGTCGCGAGAACCACGGCGAGCGCAGCTGCTGATTGACAGCCTCGTCGGGTTTGCCATTACGCCAGAACTCGATGCTGGAGCAAAGGACCGCATTGCGCCGCTTCTCGATGACGCACGAGAGATGCGCATCGAGGAGTATGTCGGCATAGAGGTCGTAGAGCCTGTAACGGCGTGAGAAATCGACGTTCTCGGCAGCCCGAATGGCCTGAGTAAAATCCGCTATATCGATGCCGAAGCGTTTGGGCTGTGTGAGGACGATGACATTGGGCTGTTGCTGCCCCGGCCGGAGGAAGTTGCCCCCGACGGTGATTTTGCCCTTGAGGGCTTTATTGTTTTTTCGTTTTGCCATGCTGATAAGAATTAGTAATGATTAGCGCGTTTGCGATTGCTTTTGAAGCGGAAAGGAGCCTTGGCGGCCCTAACCTCGTCGCTGAGCAGCGGAGCCCCCTCGATGGAGATTTCCCCATTGGCGACCGCCTTCATCCACTCGACGGCGCGCTCATATCGATCCTTGCGGAGCTGCGAGAGCTTTTGCGGGTTGTGGATGCAAAAAATGTGATAGACAGCGATGTCGATGACCATCATGAGCACGAGTTGGAGACGATTGTCGCCCTCGGCAGAGAAGATGGCATCACAGTCGTAGCGTTTGGCGAGGTAGCCGCGCATCTCGGCGATGGCCCGGTCCTCGCAGATTTCGACGACCGCCTCGTCGGTGCGTGTGAGCGCATCGAGGATTTCGCGGTGTATGGTAGCGTCGTAGTCGGAAAGTTGTACAAATTGGCTCATAGTGAATTAGAATCTTCGTTTATTGCGTTTTCGGATGTCAGATCGTGACTGTGTGACGGGCGGTTCCGCCCGATGCAGGATGTCGTTGATGATGCGGTTGCCGCCCTCGACGGCATCGGGCCCGTCGGCAGGATATTTGAGCGAGAGCGTGAAGAGCGTGAACTGGTCGACGAGTTCCTTCATGTGCGGATTGTCGCGCTCCTGCTCGTTGAAAACGAGGTTGCCGGCCCGGTTCATGGGTTCGAGATTGGCTTCGATGCGCGTGGCCTTGTCTGTCTTCTTCTGCTCATCGCCCCGGATGTAGAGCTGCACCCCCTTCTCCTTTCGCACCTTAGCGACGAGCGGTTTGAAGACCTGCTGGAAGAAAGGGTCCTGGAGCTTGTTGTTCTCCATGTAGCAATAGACCGGCGCGCGCCCGGCGACGAAATCGAGGAGCTGCACATACCAGTCGATGAACTCCGCGTTGAGCGCCTGAGCGAGGAACGTCTTGATGACATAGAGCCTTCCTCCAGTCTTGCCAAGGAGCGAGACCGTCTTGAAGGACTTGCCCTTTTTGCCCTTGCCCTCGCCCGGTGCAGGGTCGCCATAGGCCACGAGGAACTTGAACTTGAAGAGCGGCGGCACCTTGCCAAAGGCCAGTTCGGAGAAGATCTCCCCCTCAGAGATGGGATTGTTGAAATACTCCCCCTGAGCCGACTTTTTGGAAATTTTGGCGAGGACGCGGTCGATGTGCTCCTCCGAATTCTTCTCCGGCCAGGAAGAGCGTCCATCCCTGCCACGAATGTTGACTATATCCCAGTGGTCGGCCATTGCCCCGGCGCGCACGACGCAGCAGTCCTTGGCGATGACGTTGCCGCAGAAGAGCACCAAGGTAGGCTCAGAGACCGAGCGTGTGGGATAGAGTGCCTTTTCCCACCAGTCCCACCGCTTCTGAATGATGTCGGGGTTGAGCGTGTCCTGGTCGGTGTCGAAGTCGTCGACGAGGAGCACATCAGGTCGGACGGCATCCTTTCGGGAGCCACGCGGCGACTGCCCCGCGCCGAGCGCGCGGAAGGCCACACCCCGTTTGGTGATGAACTCATCCTCGGTCCAGGAGCCGAGCGCCTGCTGCGGTCCATAGTAAGCGATGATGCGAGCGTTGGCCTCCAGATTGGCCCTGAAGGGGTCGAGGAGCCGGACGGCATTGTCGAAAGAATTGGACGTGAGGATGACATTGCGCTTGCGCCCAGTGAGCGTGAGGTACATGACACAGAACATGGCACAAGTGGACTTGGCCAGCTCTCGGCTCCATGAGAGCACCTCGAACCACTCAGGATTAGAGACTATGCGATGGATGGCCCGCTTCTGGAACGGCGCGAACTCATACTGCGCAAAGTTGGGGAAGAAGAACTTGATCCACTCCAAGGGTCGCGCCTCAAGCCAGGCACGGTGACGCTCCATGTCAGCATGGGACATGGAACGGTCGACGGGTGTGGCTCGGGCGATGTTGTCCTTGAACTTCTCCCAGTTTTGTATGGCGATGCGGTCGGTCTGCTTCATACCCTGTTTTTATAATTTATCCTTGATGTAAGCGTCGAAGAGGGGCGTAAGCTCCTTGGCCTTTTGGAGGTCGGAGGGTCGGAGCCACTCTATGACATCTGTGAGGACGGCGATGCGGTCGGCGATGCCCACCTCCTGCTCCATGTTGCGAATGGCGGTGGTGAGTTTGACGATGGTGTCGGCCTGTTTTGCGTCGGGGTAACGCTGCCCCTCGGGTTTGGTCTGCACGGCGCGGTTGACCTCAGCCACCTGCCGATAGAGACTCTGCACCTGTTCGCGCCGGGTGAGTGTAAGCCCCACCTTCTGTTCCTCCCACTTGCCGGCGCGGCACCAGTTGGAGACCGTGACCCGAGAGACCCCGACACGGTCGGCAATCTCCTGCTGAGTGAGGTTTTCGCGGAGATAGAGCGTGCAAGCCCACTCCTTTTTCTGTATGTTGGTCAAATCAGCCATAAAATCAGCTTTTATAAACTAAAAAATTACGGTGCAAAGTTAGCTTGCAAAGGGAGGAAAGCGAGAGGCGGGAAAACATGATGACCCGTTGGGGCGTCATGATGACGCCGGGAGGCGGCATGATAAAATCGGGGTTATGGAAAACGTCTGTATGGCCATTAACTTTGCATCAGCGATACCCGGTTGCCCTCGCTTGCACGGGCATTGCTGCCAAAACGACGAAACGATGAAGAAGTATTTCAACATAAAGAGCGACCCGAGCGGGAGCACCATCTGGCTGTATGGCGACATAGGCTACGAGGTGGCGAGCGGGCAGATAGCCTCGGAGCTGAACGCCTGCGCCGAGGGCGGCGGGAGAATAGCCGTAAGGATAAACTCGAACGGCGGCGACGTGTTCAGCGGTATCGCGATATACAACGCCCTGAAGAACAGCGACGCCGACATACACCTATACATAGACGGTGTGGCGGCGAGCATGGCGAGCGTGATAGCCCTGTGCGGTAAGCCCGTGGAGATGAGCAAATACGCGCGGCTGATGCTTCACAGTGTGAGCGGCGGCTGCTACGGCAACAAGCAAGAGCTGAGCGCGTGCATAGCCGAGATAGAAAGCCTTGAGGACAGTTTGAGCGAGATGTACGCCGAGCGTATAGGGATAAGCAAGGAAGAAGTGAAAGCCCGCTACTTTGACGGAACCGACCACTGGCTGCGTGCGGAAGAAGCCCTGAAGATGGGGCTGATAGACGGCATCTACGACGCTGAGCCTGTGGAAGACGATAGCAGTCCCGAGGCGATATACAAGACATTCAACAACCGGCTCAAGGAGCCACAAAACCCAAAAGACATGACAATAGAAGAACTGAAGAAGCAGCCGCAGTTTGCTGACTGCAAGAGCGACGACGAAGTGGTGGCGAAAGCCCAGCACTACGCGCAGTTGGCCGGAAAGAACGGCGAGCTTGAAGCCGAGAACAAGAACCTCAAAGAAAGAGTGGCGGCGTATGAAGCCCAAGCCGAGAGTCGCCTTGCCGAAGAGCGCAAGAGCCTGCTGGACTCAGCCGAGCAAGACGGCAGGATAACCGCCGAGACCCGCGGAGCCTTTGAGAGCATGCTGAAGAACGACATGGCCGAGGGCAAGAAAGTGCTGGCCTCGCTGACGCCGAAGCGCAAGGTGATGAACGACCTCAGGCTCCAGCCCGGCGGAGAGGGCGCATGGGAGCAGCGCATGCAAGAGATACGCGAGGCGCGCGGCAAGCGAAGATAGCGAAACAAGACGAACCAAATAAGAAACGAATATGGCAATAGTAGTAAAAAACACGAACTACAACGGTGAGGTGCTGGAGCGCATCCTGACCGTTGCGACCACAGGCAACGAGTTTGTGGACAAAGGACTGATAATGGTGATACCCGGTGTGGAGAAGAAGCTGAGCGTGCCGAGACTGAAGGTGGGCAAGATGCTTCAGAAGCGCAAGGAAGACCCGCAGAAGAGCGACGCCCAAGGCGACTTCGACTACAGCGAGAAGAGCCTTGACCCACACGACTTCATGGCATTCACAGTGTTCAACCCCCGCTCATTTGAGCAGATATGGCGCAAGTGGCAGCCTAAGGGCAACCTTGTGTTTGCCGAGCTGCCGCCCGAAGCACAGAACGCGATGCTGGAAGCCCTGTCGAAGCAGGTGCAGTTTGAGCTTGGCGAGCTGTATGTGAACGGCGAGTATGTGGAAGGCGGCACAGACGAGCAGCTGATGAACGGCGTGCTGACCCAAGCTGCGAAAGACAGCGACGTGGTGGTGGTGAATCCCGCCTCGGGCACGACGATGATAGACAAGCTCTACGCCGTGCGCGCGGCCATACCGAAGGCGATGCGCGAGAACCCGAACTTGCGCCTGATAATGAGCGTGGACGACTTTGACACCTATGACAAGGAGCTGACCGAGCGCGAGCACAAGAACTCGAACGAGAGCGAGGTGAACAGCAAGCGATTCAAGGGCATCACGATAGAGACCGTGGCTGCATGGCCAGACGGTGTGATTGTGGCCACGCTGTGCTCTCCCGACTCGGACGGCAACTTCTTCGCCGCCGTGAACCTCCAGGACGACGAGGACGTGATACAGATAGACAAGCTGAGCAACGCTTCGGAGCTGTACTTCTTCAAGCTGCTGCTGAAGGCCGACACGAACATAGCCTTTGGCGAGGAGTTTATCGTGATGGACAGCCGCAAGAGCCCGAAGTTTGCCTATACGGCAGGTGCCTCCACGGTGTCGGAAGGAGATTAGTCTATGGCACAGATGAAATACTTGGTCATCCACTGCACCGCCACGCCCGAAGGCCGTGAGGTAAGCTCCTCGGAGATACGCCACTGGCACACCGACCCGGTAAGCAAGGGTGGGCGCGGGTGGAAGCAGGTGGGCTACACCGACCTCTTCCACCTTGACGGCACGGTGGAGCGCATGGTGCAGAACAACGAGGACGCTGAGGTGGACCCGTGGGAAGTGACCAACGGCGCGAAGGGCTACAACTCGGTGAGCCGACACATCGTGTACGCCGGCGGCCTTGCCAAGGACGGCAAGACGGCCAAGGACACGCGCACGGCGGCCCAGCGTAAAGCCCTGACCGACTATGTGAGGAACTTCCACGAGAGGTTCCCCCACATCAAGATAGTGGGCCACCGCGACCTCCCCGGCGTGGGCAAGGCATGCCCGAGCTTCGACGTGAAGGCGTGGCTGAAAGAGACAGGAATCTACCAGTAACAACAAAACGACCCCGACAATGGCAGGAACGATACTCGACATCATACAGTGGGCGATACCCTCGGGCGGCATCGGCGCCGCCATTGCCTGGGTCGCCAACCGCAAGGCCACGGCGGCGAAGACGGCGAAGAGCGTGCATGACACCTACAAGGTGATGTATGAAGATGTGTCGACGCTGCTGGTGGAAACGCAGAAGAAATATGAAGAAACGACAAAGATCACGGAGAAGCTGGTGGCGGAAAACAACCTCACCCGTAGGGCTGTCAACCGCCTGTCGCGGGCTATCGAGGCCATTCAGCTGTGTCCTCATAGGGCTGCTTGCCCTGTCAGCAGCGAGCTGCAGCTCGACGAGGACGGCGGTGAGGGCGGCAAGCCAAGCGGCGGCAAGCGCGGAACGAAAGGACAGCGCAAGCGCAGAGAGGAGCGTGAGGAGAGCGTGGTGGACGGAAGCGGTGGCGGCGGACACGGCCCTGCTGACGATAACCCTTGACAGCGCGCTGCTCTCGCTGCCCCAAGGAGCGGCCTACACAGCGCGGAGCGGACGGGCGAGCGTGAGGGCGAGCGTGGAGAAAGGCGAGAACGGCACAGCGCCGACCCTCATCATAGAGAGCGGCTGCGACTCTCTGGAGCGTCTCTGCTCGCTGTATGAGGCGGAGAACGAGCGGCTGAGCGTGGCGAACTCTCATCTTTCGAGCACCGTTCAAACGGCGGCCGAACAGCGTAAGAACGGCGTTTGGACGACAATCTACGCAGCAATAGCCGGAATGATAGCTGGCATAGTAATAACAATCTTAACAAGACGAATATGGAAAAAAGTGTTTTAGACGGCACCGACCTCATACTCAGTATAGGCGGCAACGCCCTTGCGTTCAGCACGGGCTGCAAGATAACCACCTCGGCGGAGACTGGCGAGCGCGTGACGAAAGAAGCCGCCAGCGGCAAGTGGAAGGAGAAGTATGTGAAGAACTTCTCGGAGCAGATTAGCGCGGACGGCGTGGTGATAGTGGACGGCGGCACGGACATGCCATCGTATGACCAGTTGAAGGACGCTATGATGAAGGGCGAACCGATAGACGGCTCGTACAACGTGCGCCAGGAAGACTCGCGCGAAGGCAAGACTGCGGGCGGCTACAAGGGCAAGTACATCATAACGAGCCTCGACCTCGACGGTCAGGCCGGCGACGACGCCAAGCTGAGCATCAACCTGGAGAACACCGGCAAGGTGGAGAAGCAGGACAACGGCCTGGCAGCCGCAACGGAGTAGAACGTGAATGAAGAGTGAAGAATGAAGAGTGAAGAATCAAAATGCCTATGAGCAGGAATGATACGCCGAGGGCGGCGTACCTCCTACAAAAAAGCTTTTGAGCCAAGGGCAAAGCGAGGACGCTTCGCCTCCTGCAAGGCAAATGGATTCTTCACTCTTCGTTCTTCACTCTTCACTAAGAAAAGGGTTTTATTATGAAAAAGGTGAACATTAACGGCAAGGACTATCCCGCAAGGTTTGTGATGGGGGCGATGCTGCTATACAAGCGCGAGACGGGTAAGGACGTGAGCGAGCTGCGGCAGGACGACGTGGAGGGCATGCTGACGCTGATGTGGTGCTGCATAAAATGCGCGTGCCAGGCGGAGGGTGTGGACTTTGCGTATGACTTTGAGACCTTCTGCAACACGATAACTCCGCAGGACGTGGAGGCGTGGAACAGGACTATGGCCGACGACGAGGGCAAAAAAAAAGCTGCGGCGGAGAAGCCGACGGCGAGGAAGTAGCCGACATCGAGGAGCTGTTGGGCATAGCGGTGGGGTGCATCGGGATGAGTGTTGAGGACTTTTGCCGTTGCGCCCCATCGGAGTTTTACGCAGTGTGGCGGGCCTACAGCGAGCGCGAGCAGCGGTTGGAACGGGCTGAGTGGGAGCGGATGAGGATGGAGTGCCTGTGCTCGCTGCAACCCCACTCGAAGACGAAGCTGACCACGCGCGACATACTGACCTTCCCATGGGAGAAGGAGCCGGAGGGCGAAAAGGAAAAAGAAACGCTCACGAAAGCTGAGATCCGTGAGCGGTATGAGAGAGCAAAGAAGAGATGGGGGCTGAGGTAGAGAGGAAAGTCACAACCACGGCAGACGCGCTCCGCTGCCGTCGGGCGCACGCCAAACGGCCACCGCCAAAGCCACGAAAAGAGCAATGAAAGATATCCAGAAAGCCTCTATCCAATCGTAAGCGAAGCAAACGAGCATGGCAAAGGCGCACAGGAAGATAATTGGCGTGAGGGATGTGCGGGAGTTTTCTTTTTCTTCCATAAGGTTATGATTTTTAACACGCTTCAAATATACACAAAATAACTGTAAACTACAAAGGTTGAAGGCAAGAATATGGCAAACAAGGTTGACTTTACGATAAACCTGAATGTGAACGGCACAGACCAGACGGTGCAAGCCAGAGTGGCTGTTGGCGACCTCCGCGCTGCTGTGGAGCAGAGCCGCAGCAGTTTTGACAACGCCCTGCTGAGCGTGAACAACTGGGGCTTTGCGCTGAAGAGCTTTCAGGACGCTGTGAACGGCATAGCCAGTTCGCTGAACGAGCTGACTGAGGAGAGCCGGGCGTTCGGTGGCGCGATGGCAGCCGCCAACACCATGGCGGGCAAGAGCGGCGAGGACTTTGAGCGGCTGAAAGGTCAAGTGGCAGAACTCTCGAAGACAATACCGATAGCGAGGGATGAACTCGCCAACGGGTTGTATCAAGTCATATCCAACGGTGTGCCAGAGGACAACTGGATAGAATACCTCGAAAAGAGTGCCAAGGCGAGCGTTGGCGGCATTGCCGACCTTGGGGAGACGGTGAAGGTGACGAGCACCGTAATCAAGAACTACGGCTTGGAATGGGACGCAGCCGGGGAGATACAAGACAAGATACAGCTCACGGCGAAGAATGGCGTGACATCGTTTGAGCAGATGGCACAAGCCCTGCCCCGTGTCACGGCGCAAGCAGCCACCCTCGGAGTGTCGGTGGACGAGCTGATGGCATCGTTCGCCACGCTGACTGGCGTGAGCGGCAACACTGCGGAGGTGAGCACGCAGTTGGCGGCCATATTCACCGCTCTCATTAAACCGTCGAGCGAAGCCACCGAGATGGCGCAGCAGATGGGCATACAGTTTGACGCGGCGGCAATACAAGCCGCAGGCGGCATGAGCAACTTCATTACCCAGCTGGACAAAGACGTGAAGAGTTTCGCCCAGTCGTCGGGAATGTTGGAGCAGGAAATCTACGGCAAACTCTTCGGTTCGGCGGAGTCGTTGCGCGCCCTTACTCCTTTGACAGGAAAACTTGCAGACAAGTTCAAGGAGAACATCGATGCCATGGCTGGCAGCACTGGCACGATCAACGACGCTTTCGACATCATGGCGCAGACTGGCAAGGCAAAGCTGCAACTGCTGAACAACAAACTGGGCGAGTACACCGATATGGTACAAAACAGTATCGGCAATATGCTCCCTTATATCAATTTTGCCTCGCAAATGACGGTGACGGCATCGTCGGCCATGCAGTTGGTGACCATATTGCGCAAACTGAACATTACATCCAAGGCCACAGCCGTAGTCACAAGCACGCTCGGCCCATTGTGGCAGGTGTGCTCCGCTACGATGAGAGGTGCGGCGGTAAGTGCCACCACGTTAAAGCTCGCCATCCGCGGACTGATGATTGCCACTGGCGTTGGCATCGCTGTAACTGCCCTGACCATGGCTGTGGAAGGTCTGTGCAATGCGACTGACAGAGCTGGAGGGAGCGCAACGGACATGGCTACAGCCGAATCTGCAGCTGCAGATTCGGTGAAACAGGCTTATGACAGCACGCTCAAAAGCACCTACTCCGACCTTATGGCCAAATATGAAAGGCTAACGGCGGGATGGAAAGCTCTCACAAGCGAGCATCAGAAGATAGCGTGGATAAGGGAAAATCAAAGCGCGTTCAATGAGCTACGCATAAAGATAGACGGTGTGACCGATGCCGAAAAGATATTCAACGGCAACACTGACACTGTGGTAAAAGCATTCGAGAAGCGTGCGCAAGCAGCTGCCTATGCGGCCAAACTCACCGAACTGTACAAGCAACAGCTGGACTTGAAGTCGCGCGTCAAGGATGTGGATAAGGCCATAAGCGACACTAAGAACAAATACAACCACAGTGACGACGTGGCCAACCGAGACAACCCCTACGCCAAGCAGAATGCTGACCGTGCCGCAGGGCTTGCCGGTATTGCAGCAGACATGAAACGTGGTGGTGACGGCAACGTGGAGAAGTTGCACAGTCAGCTGAAAACGCTGAACGAGGATATAAAGAACACCACGGAAGAACTGAAATCGCTGGCGGGAGCAGACAAGGAGTGGATAAATGGAAGCATACCGAAAGCAACGCCTACTTCCACTGGTGGCAAGACAGGCACTACCACTACAACCACCACCACAGACAAGCCCGAACCGCTCGAAAACTCCATTGACTGGTACGAAAAGCAACTCCAATCACTGCGTGAACAGATTAACGCCGCTGCCGACGAGGGCGTGGCAAAGGTCAAGCAGGAGGAATACGAGCGAGTGGAGGGACAGCTGAAAGACCTCAAGGTGCGCATAGGTGTGGAGAAAGCTCCTGAGGCGGAGGTGAAAACCGAGCTGCAGCGTCTCAATGATGAGTTGAAAAGTGTGCAGGAGGAGTTTGACAACGCCACCACTGTGGAGGCGAAAGTCGAAGCCAACGCTCGCATAACCGACCTCCAGAAGCAGATAGACGCAGCCACGAATGGCAAGCTGACCATCGAGGCCGACGTTGAGCCCACCTACATTGTTCAAGGCAGTGTGGACGACAAGCGTCAGAGCTATTCGAACGCCAAGAGCAAGGCTGGGCGGATACAGACGGACTACGAGATAGGGCTGATAGGCAAGGACGAGGCTGAAAAGCAGATGGCGGAGCTGAACAAGCAGATAGAGAGCCTTGGGGCTGGGCTGAAGCCGCTGAAGCTGGAGGTGGACACGTCGGATTTTAAAAAGGCTTTCGGTTCAATCAAGGACGCCTGGGGGAACATACAGGGCATAGGTAGCGGTGTGGAGAGCATTACGAGTGCGCTGGAGGGCAACGGGAGCGCGTGGCAGAAGGTGTGCGGCGTGATAAACGGCTTTTTCGGTGTGGTGGAGGGACTGAGCGGTGTGGTGTCGCTGCTGGACCTCTTTTCCGCTTCGACCACGGCAGGAGCGGCGGCGACGACGGCCTCGACGGCGGCGAGCACGCTGGACGTGACGGCGAAGGCGACGGAGGCTGCGGCGGCAGCGCCGCTGACGCTGGCAAACCAAGCCCTGACGGCGAGTTTTCTGGAGTTGGCTGCAGCGAGCTATTTTGCTGCTCACGCCTACATACCATTTGCGGGCTACGGCATTGCGCTGGGCTACGCAACGAGTGCGGTGGCATCGACAAAGGCTCTGGCGGCGACGATGGCTTTTGCCACGGGCGGAATAGTGCCGGGCACGTCGCGCAGCGGCGACAAGGTGCAGGTGAGAGTGAACTCAGGCGAGATGATACTGAACACGATGCAGCAGGCGCGGCTCTTTGCAATAGCAAACGGTGCGGCGGTGTATGGGGCGGCACTGGGTGTGGGCGGCGAGTGGCAGGACGGGCTGAAGCCTAAGGAGGTGAGGGCTCAGGTGCAGAAGCTGCAAAGGATGGCGGACTACGCCGGAGCGGCTGTGACGCACGTGGAGGTGAGCGGACGGATAAGGGGTCGCGACCTGGTGCTGATACAGCAAAAGGAAGAGAACAGGAGGAGCAGAAGCTAAAAAAGGACTATGGGCAAGTATCTACGATATAGAGGAGAGTTTGCGAGCCGTGGCGGAAGGCTGTGGCGAGTGGACATAGTGCAGGAGTCGACCAGGACATTTGATGTGGGCGAGCTGGAGTTTCCGGCAGACGACCCGCTGCTGATAGAGTGGGACGAGAAGAGCAAGGAGGAGGTGGTGTGCGGCTCGACGGCCACGCTGAAGCTGCTGAGTCCGGGCGACAGGACATATGAGGATTTGTACACGATAGAGGTGGGAAGCATCAGGCTGGACGTGTACCGGGACGGCGAGCTGTACTGGAGCGGAGTGCTCGACCCCGAGTTCTATGAGGAGCCATACGAGCGGGTGAGCGACTATGAGGTGAGCCTTACGTTCAGCGACTTCGGCATTTTGGACAGGCTCAAATATGATTTGAACGGCGTTAGAACGGTGCGCGAAATAGTGACGAACGCGCTGGAGCGTTCGGGCATACAGTACGGGGAACTGAACACGGACATGGTGAGCACGGAGCTTGGCACGACGGACATGCTGACCACGGGCTGGATAAGAAGCGTGGTGGACGGCGTGACGGTGGGTTCGGACAACTTCACCGACGAGGACGGCGAGGCGATGACGCTGATGGAGGCTGTGGAGGGAGTGCTGCAGCCGCTGGCCCTGCGGATGGTGCAGAGGGGCGGCAAGGTGTGGCTATACGACCTGAACGGGCTGTACACGAAGGGCGAGGCACGGACGATAGAGTGGACGGGCGACAGCCAGACGATGGGCACGGACAGGGTGGTGAACAACGTGAAGGTGACATTCAGCCCATACAGCGACTCGGAGCTGCAGAGCGGCGAGATAGAATATGGAGGGGAGTATGACTCCGACCACACGAACCTGACGAACAACGCCCCGAGCGACCCCACGGGCGAGTGGGGCGAATATTACAGCTACTATCCCGACTATGACCCGGCGCACAAGCAGAACGGCACGTGGGACTACAACCTGATAGACTTCACGCTGTTCACGCACCGGAAGGGGAGCGGGCTGAAGGACTACTGGCCGAGTTCGGAGGTGTACAGCTTGAACGACGAGTGCCGCTACTTCCACCTGCTGCCGGTGACTGGCGGCGCGACGGAGTGCTCGGGCGTGGCCTACGCCTTCCGCACGGGCGGCCACGGCAGTGTGGACTCGAAGTTCCCGGTGTGGAAGATACACAACGGTGTGCCGACGGCAGGGACCAATGGCAACACGCCTCTATTCGCCACGACGAAGGTGTTTGTGCCCCGGCTGCGGACGGGCGACGCAAAGAAATTTATGGTGAGGGTGACGGAGGAGGCTCTGATAGACACGCGGTACAACCCATTCTCGGGGAGCACGAGCTACAACGACGAGGGCAACCACTATCTGACCAAGGGTAGGAGCGCATTTGTGTTTATCCCGGCGAAGATAACGCTATACGGCGACGACGGCACGGCTCTGTATCACTACAGCAACAGGGAGACCGCCACGGGAGCGGCAAAGGGCGCGGTGAGCAGCCTCGGGACGACGGGCAAGTGGGTGGCCGGAGCCGACCCTGGGGGCGACTGCTGGCTGGAATACTACAGCACGAGCGACCTGCTGGAGGACGCTGGCATAGGCGGATGGAAGGGCAACCGCCACTGCATAGGCCGTCCCGACGGCAGGGGCGGACGGATGGGTCTGACATACTTTGACAGTTTCAAGAAGGTGGACGACGGCGAATACATGCCCTATCCCCCGGTGGCGGGCCACCTGGAGGTGGAGATACAGGCCGGAGTGCTGGGCTATGACTTCGGCCAGGACTGCGACGACTGCGCCTTCGGGAGCACGGGGAGCCAGTGGCACGAGAGTGCGATATACTCAAGGCTGCGCTGGATGATGTACAAAGCCCCGGTGGTGGAGGTGGTGAAGAAGAACAGCATGATGGACGGGGCTGAGACGGACGACGTGGAATACAGCGGCTACATAAACAAGGCGGCGAAGGAGGAGGTGAGTCTGGACACGACCTGCGGCACGACCACGACGGTGTGCCCCACGGCCAAGGGCTGCTACCGCCGGGCTGACTCGGGCGAGCCTGCGGCGACGATGACTCGGGCGAAGAAGACCGACTGCCCGGAGCGGCTGCTGATAGGCACGCTGTACAGCCAGTGGGCGAGCAGGAAGACGACGCTCTCGGGCGAGGCGGAGGCCGACGGCGGCCTACATTACTACACGGAGCGGAACCAAGGGGGCAAGCGGTTCATGCTGCTGGGCGAGGAACAGAACCCCGTGGCAGACTGCACTGACGCGAAATACTGCGAGTTCAGACCCGACGAATATGACGCGATAGAGGAAGTAAAATAAAAGATTATGGGAGAATACATATCGAAGACTACTACCCGGGCGGCGAGGCCGAGAAGCAAGCGGCTGAGGGAACTGGGCGTGAGCGGCGAGGGCGTGAAGACCACCGTGGTGACAGGCGGCACGACTGTTGGCGACGGCCACACGCACAGCAACCTGGCCGACCTGGAGAAGATGTCGACCGACAAGGAGGGCTACCAGTGGCTGACGCAGACGAGGGAAGTGACCGACGCGGCGACGGGCGAGGTGACGGCGGAAACCGTATCGGAGAAGGTGAAGGCGGGATATGCCGACGAGGCCGCCCACGCCAAGGAGAGCGACCATGCAGCGGAAGCCGACCATGCGACGGAGGCAGACCACGCCACTAACGCTGACGAGGCGAAGCATGCCGCAGAGGCAGACCACGCCAAGGAAGCCGACAACGCCGACAAGTGGGACTCGCGGCAGTTTGACAACTACATGGACCAGCCCGTGAGGACGACGGACGGCGTGGCGTTTGGCGGCGTGACCTCGGACAGCATCAGGAGTGCGGGGCAGTTTGTGGACGGTCTGCTCGGCTCGGGCTTCCAACTGTGGAAAGCCGACGACGGCCGCACCCTGCTGACGATAGACAAGCTGACGGTGAGGCAGACGATGGCGGTGATGGAGCTGCTGATAGAGAAGGTGCGCGCCGTGGGCGGGCAGATATGCGTGAGTGCGGCCAACGGCAAGATAAAGGCGGTGGAGGCGCGGGGCGACCAATACACCATCGCCTTTGAGCAGGACTGCATGTATGCGGAGCACGACCTTGTGCGCTGCCAAGCGTTTACGGGCAACGACCTGCGGAGCTACTGGGTGGAGGTGGCGGAGGCGACGGCAGACGGCATAGTGGTGGCGAAGAGCGAGTTTGGCGGCGTGGAGCCAAAGGCGGGCGACGAGACGGTGCTGATGGGCAACACGGCGGACACGAAGAGACAGAACCTCGTGCTCATATCGGCCACGGAGGACGGCCAGCCGAGGGTGGACGTGATGGACGGCGTGAGGGGGAAGACCTTCGACGGATGCCTCAGGGCGCGGCTGGGCAACCTGGACGGCATAGAGGACGACACGTTTCCTGCTGACCGGCAGCCGCAGGGCAATGGCCTATATGCGGACAACGCCTATCTGAAAGGCACATTCCTGCTGACGACGGGCGAGGACGTGAAGACGCGGTTTGAGGTGACGGAGGGGAAGATAGACAGTGCGGTGGAGGGTCTGCGGCAGGACTTTGCGTCGGACAGGGGCTATCTGAGCAACCCGTCGTTTGCCGACGGCATGGACAAATGGGGGACGGAGAACGAGACGGTGTTTTTCCTGGCCGGCAACCGATGGATATGGACCAACGGCAAGGCGCTGAGCAAGAAGGGCGACAGCGCGGGCGTGACGAAGGACATGGGGCGGACTGTGGTGCGCATCAAGAACAAATACATAAGCCAGAAGAACGCGAACCTGCAGACCATACCGACGATGGCGACCAACGAGGAGGGACGGAAGGAGGCTATGGCAGTGTACCTCGCATTCTTCTACCGCTGCGCCACGGCTGGACGGCTGACGGTGGACTTTGAGAACGTGGACAAAACGGGATTCGCGGACTTCAACGCTCTGCACGTGGAAGAAGACCTGGAGGCGACGGAGGGCTACAAGCAATACACGTGCAGCGGACTGTGGAACGGCACGGGCGATTTCAAGCTGTCGTTTACGGGCGAGATATACCTGTACATGCTGATACTCTCGACGGACAGGGTGGAGAGCTTGACGTATAAATACAAGACGCTGTTTGAGCAGAGCGAGAAGCTGGTGAGGATAGCGGCGCAGAACTTTGACAAGGACGGCGGCGTGCTGGAGGAGAGCGACATCGTGACAACCTCGAAGTACAACGAGCTGATAAGCCAGCGGTTTAACGAGGACGGGAGCCTGAAGAACCGTTCGGGGATGGTGACGACAAGCGACTACCAGGATTGGCTGGAGCAATACGCCTCGGACATTGAGAGTCTGAACGAATCGGTGGGCGACTGCGTGAGGGTGGAATCGTTTGCAGGGATGTTTGCCTCGGCGGCTGAAGCCGACACGGACATTGTGAAGCGGGCCGACATATCGGCATTTGTGAGCAAGGACGAGGAGGGCAACCTGGAAAGCGGCGTACACGTGGGCGCGGACAACATCACGCTGGAAGGAGTGGTGACGGCCAACGAGAACTTCAAGGTGCTTGAGGACGGAAGCATAGAGGCCGCAAACGGTAAGTTCAAGGGCAACATAGAAGCTACGACAGGAAAGATTGGAGAGGGCGACGAAGCATTCACGATAAGCAAGAGCGGTTTGTCGTACGGAGACATCAGCTCGTGGGAACTTGACAACACCCACAAGGCACTGCTCACCCCGGAGTCGTTCCGCATTCAAAACCAAGACCCCGAAAGAAGCGAATCGTACCACCGTGTGGCATTCGGAAACAGCGCAGACCCATCCATAGAGGAGAAATTCGGGACTGTGGCGTTTGTACACAGGTGTGATTACCAATCAGACTACTGGAAGTCGCTCAATCCGGCCATGCGTGTCTGTTCGATGACCAATTGGGGCAATGGAATAGCATTGCAGACCAACGGAGCAATCATTGCACACGACGGACCGATTGCAGAGAAAGCCAGCGTGCTAAAAACGACAAACAGTGTGCTGACGCCGAATCAACTGAGTGCATTTAAGGGTTCGGTCTTTATAGTGAAGAATGACATAGAGGATGCGACAGTGTATCTGCCCAGGTGTTTTGAAATACAATATTTGTTCAAGGACACAAAAGGTTCGGACAACAATGTATACAACGTAAAGGTAATAAGCCACAAGGACAACCAAAAATTCAAAATATGTGTAGGACTTGGCGACAATGAGGATACAAAAATGTATTCAAGACTGACAGAAGTCTCCGAGTTTACTGTATACAAAGGCGACATAATAGAGTTCAGCCTTGTGAAAATAGGCTCGGAGAAATACTGGCAAGCAATAATCCAAAATTCATATTATCAATAACAAAAAAATCACATACAACTATGGCACTGACAGAAGAAGAGAAACAGGAACTGATAAACGCGATGAAGAGCGAGAGCCAGGGAGTGGACGAACTGGAGCAGGTGACGACGCTGGACGGCATAACCTCGCTGCCCGCCATGAGGGGCGAGGAGGTGGTGAGCGCGCCGATAAAGCTGCTCTCGAAACCAGCCGAGGAGGCGGCGGCGAAAGCCAAGGCAGCGGCGGAAACAGCGGAGGCGTCGGGCAAGAACGCCGACACGGCGACAGCCAAAGCCACGACAGCGGCGACCAAGGCCGAACTGGCCACGCTGAAAGCCCAGGACGCGACCACGGCGGCGAACGCGGCCACGGCGACGGCGCAGACTGTGGCTGACGAATATGAGGCGACGGCTGTGACGGCAAGGAACGGAGCGACGGCACGGTTTGACGGCATGGTGGAAGGCGTGGACATAAAGAAGGTGTCGTTCACGTCGGTGGACGGCGTGTATTGGGACACGACGAACAAGCTGTTTTGCGGCAAGAGCGGCGACACCTACTGCAACAACTGGGCGAGCGACGGCAACGCGCACGCGGCGGACATGTATCTGAACGACACGCGCACGGCGCCGAGGAAGGACAAGGTGTATGCCTGTGGCGCGGCCCTGTATGTGTGGAGCGAGGAGGAGGACGACCTTGTGGAGATAAGCGGCAGCGGTGGCGGCAACACGCTGAACGTGACCGAGGAGATGCCCCTGGAGGACGGATACTACACGCTGGAGAGCGCAGCGGCCGCAGTGGAGGAGAAGAAGCGCTGGAAGGGGCGCTGCATAACCTACGAGACGGCTCAGGGCAAGTGGGAGACGAAACAATTCAAGGGCACGAGCCTGGACAGCTGGGAAGAGGAGGCGAGCTGGGAGGACTTTGGCGGCGACGGCACGGTGAAGAGCGTGACGGTGAACGGAACGAAGCAGGAGCCGGACAGCACGGGCAACGTGAGCATAAGGATAGACGAGACGGAGGTGGACGAGAGCTTGAACGCAGGCTCGACCAACCCGGTGCAGAACGCCGCCGTGACGGCGAAGCTGCAGGAGATAGAGGCAAGCACAGTGATGGGCATGAGTGCGGAGCTGAGCGACGACGAGAGCAGCGTGCGCCTGACGCTGACCAACAAGAGCGGCGCGGAGATAGCCTCGGCGGACATCCCGGCAGGGAGCGGCGGTGGTGGCGACACCTCGACCACCAAAATCGTGCTGACGGCGGAGACGGATAAAAGCA
>CAVHWJ010000015.1:0-1832 GCA_963639565.1 uncultured Prevotella sp.
ACCTTAATCTGCTGCAAATCTTTGTCGCGGCTTGACGTGCCGACGAAAAGCGTGTATTTGCCTTTCTGCACGCGCATGGTGTTTGACGAAGCGTCCCAACACTCGAAACTGTCTCGCGGCATATCAACAGCCACCGTCTTTTTCTCGCCGACTTTCAGACTGACCCTCGCAAACCCGCGGAGCGTCTTGGTCGGGCCTTCTTTGTCGGCATCGCGGCGCAAATAAACCTGAACTATCTCCACGCCGTCGCGGTTGCCGGTGTTCTCAACGTCCACAAAGACCTGTTCCGCCGCCTTGTCGTAACGCAGTTTGCCAACGCTGAACGAGGTATAGCTCAAACCGTAGCCGAACGGGAACAGGGGTTCACCCTTGAAATAACGGTAGGTGCGGTTCGCCATATTGTAGTCATCGAAGGCAGGGAGCTGCGAGTCGTCCTTATAGAAAGTGACGGGGAGTTTTCCCTCGGGGTTATAGTCGCCGAAAAGGATTTCGGCAATCGCCTGTCCGCCCTGCTCTCCGGCATACCACGCCTGAACGATAGCGTCGCAGGTTTCGGTCTCTGGGGTGAGAGCCACGGCACTGCCGCTGCAGTTCACCAAGACGATTTTCTTGCCAGCGTCGTGCAACGCCTTTAGCACACGCCGCTGCGCGTCGGGCAGTTCGATGCTCGTGCGGTCGCCGTTGTCGAAGCCCGGTTCAGTAACCTTGGCCTCCTCACGCTCCAAGTTCGGCGAGATACCGCCCACGAAGATAACGGTGTTGGCATTGGCAGCTTTCGCCACGATGTCCTCTGGGGTGAAGTGCTGCACCTTAGCCACGTCGAACGACAGTGTGGCGCCGCCCGTAAGCTGCATATAGTCAAGACGGATGTCGTATTTCTCGCCGGCCTTCACTTGCAGTTTCTTGGTGTTGAACATCAGGCGCGACGACTTCCACCGTTCGGAGAGAACCTTGCCGTTCACCGTAAGGCGCACGCCGTTGGTATGGGAGAAGTCGAACTGTATCTCGCCGTCCTCATCGGGCATCAGCGTACCGTGGAATGTGGCGGTGAAATTCTCGAGGTTCACGCCCGGGGCGAACACGGTGTTGCCGCCGTTGTCGAAGTTGAGACGTGCCGAATAGCGGTTCTGCACCACAGGGTCGCCCTCCATTGAGGTGTTGTTCCAGAAGCGCGCCGTCATTCCCGGCTTGCCGTCCTCAGCCACGATTTTGTCAAACAGGCTGTTGCGCTCCGTTATGGCGGTGATGTCCGTCGCCATGGTGTAAGGCACGGCTCGGCCCAGGCATTTCTCTATGCCCTCCTTCACCGTAACGGTATGCGTGGGCTGTCCATAGTATATCCCCCACAGCATAGTGGAGTCGGCGGCGTTGGGTCCCATGAGCATTATCGAATTGTCCGCCTTGTCGAGCGGCAGGATATTGTTGCGGTTCTGCAAGAGCACTGTCTGCTCCCTCGCCATTTGCAGCGCGAGAGCCTTGTGTTCCTTTGAAGCCACCACGTCCTCGGAAATATTCGTCCACTCCACAAGCGAGTCGGGGTCGAAGTCGCCAAGTTTGAAACGCGCTTCGAGCAACCGCCTCACGCTTACATCCACCTTCTCCTCGCTAATCTCGCCGTCTGCCACGGCTTGCGGCAGACGCTTGTAATTGCTGCCGCACTCCACGTCGGTGCCGCTCGCCACCGCCTTTGCCGAAGCCGCGGCGGCATCCCGGGACACCTCGTGGCGGCCCTGCTGCCAGAAGTCGGTTATCGCCCCGCAGTCGCTCACCACAAGTCCGTCGAATTTCCAGTCGTCGCGGAGTATCTGCTGGAGCAGCCGGTTGCTGCCGCA
>CAVHWJ010000015.1:2082-5016 GCA_963639565.1 uncultured Prevotella sp.
GAGTTCATGTAGGGGTCTTCGCCGTAAGTCTCCTGTCCCCTGCCCCACCGCGGGTCGCGGAAGATGTTAATGTTGGGAGTCCAGAACGACAGTCCCTGATACGTGGAAAATCCCTTGCCGGATTTCCTCTGCGCCGTGTTCTTCGCCCTGCCCTCGTCGCTCACGGCGGAGAAGATCCTCTCGATAAGCGCGTCGTCGAACGACGACGCCATGCCGACGCACGAGGGGAACACCGTGGAATATCCGTTACGGCCGATGCCGTGGAGAGCCTCGCTCCACCACGCGAACTGCGGTATGCCGAGGCGCGGTATCGCCGGCGAGTTGTTCTGCATCAGCGCGGCTTTCTCCTCTATCGTGAGCCGCGAGCACAGGTCGGCCGCCCTCTCCTTGGGCGACAGGTTGGGGTTCTGGTACGGCAACTGCTGTGCGTTCGCGCCCATAGCAGCCATAAGAGCCAGTGAGGCAAGTAGTCCTTTGTATTTCATCGTCATCTGTAATGTCTGCGGATTAACGGTTCACGATTTTCTTTCCATCCTTTATATATACCGCGCCCGGCAGACACTTGCCCACCTCCATGCCCTGAAGGTTGTATATCTTACCGTCGGCGACCTTTTTCGCCGAACTGACACCCTCGATACCGGCCTCGCCGTCGTAAGTCTGGTTTCCGCTGAGGAGTTTTCCGCCCTCGTTCTCCTTCTCCATGATGTCAGCCACGATGCTGTTCATATACACCTCAAGGTTGGTATAGCCCTCGGCGTTGGTCAGGTTGCCGTCGTCGGCATTGTTCTTGTCCAGTCCGTGAGCGTCCTCCCAGTAGTCGGGGATGCCGTCGCCGTCGGTATCGGTCACGTCGATGCTTGTGTCGGTGGCGAGGTCGGGCCATGCGCTCCAGTCGGCTGCCGCGTCCTCGGGCTTGTTGTCGTCCTGGTTGTTTATTATGCCGCCGCTGTTGCCCGAACCGGTAGCCGTAGCCACGCCGTTCTTCGTGTCATACACCATCTGCTCGTCCACCCAGTCGCGGTGGAGCGAAGCCCCGGCGTATGCCAGCACCTTGTCGAAAGCGTCCTGCGCGGTGTGCGTGGTGACGGCCTCGAAAGTCATGGGTGTGGTGAGTTTCACGGCGTCGTCGCCGGGATAAGTCTTGTCGTTGCCGGTCTTGTCAATCTGGTCGGAGATGCCGTATTTGAAGTTATCCTTGTTCATGTCCTCGTAGTTGGGGTTGTAGTTGCCCTCGGCATAGTACTTGCCCCATGTGTGGAGCATCGCCTTCCAGTCGTTCCACACCACGGCGACCTGCGTTCCGTCCACGTCAATCTTGTTCGTCGTCATGTCGATGAGATACGACTTTCCATTTATGTTCACGTAGTTGTTGGTGCCGTCGCAAACTCCGCTGACGTTGCTCGAAGTTATCGAGCCGCCGGTGGCCTTGTTGTAGTTGGTGGCTATTGAAGCCTTGTTAAGGCAGTAGTCCACGGTGCGTATGCCGGGCGCGGCGAGCCTGTACTGTATCTTCGCGCTGCGCTTGAGCGTGGCGGGTCCCGGCTTGTAGTAGTTATAGGCGATGTTCACGTTCATGCCTTCACCTCCGTAGCAGCCGTTGCCGCCCCAGTTGTACATCACGTTGTTGCGCAAGTCCATGCGCTCGTCTTTCTGCGTGCCGGGGCGCGGTCCGAGGCGCGGCACGCGCGAGTCATGGTGGGCGAGCAGGTTGTGGTGGTACGACGCTCCGCTGCCGCCCCAGTTACCGCCGTAGCCGTGGCTGCCCTTGGAATGGCCGGAATTCTTCAGGCTCTGCGAAACGATGTTCCACTGCAGGGTGATGTTCTTGCTGCCGTAAACGGAAAGGCACTCGTCAATGCTCCAGCTCACGGAACAGTGGTCCACGATGATGTTCTTGCGGTCCATGCCGCCCAGTCCGTCGCCCTCGTGCTTGTCCACATGGCGGTTGCCCAGGCGGAAGCGCATGAAGCGGATGATAACGTTGTCGCCGCTAATCTGGAAGGGGTAGTCGGCGATGCACACGCCGTCGCCGGGAGCTGTCTGTCCGGCTATGGTAACGTTGCCGTTTTTCAGTTTCAGTTCGCTGTTGAGGTATATCGTTCCGCTCACGTCGAAGACGATAGTCCTTTTGCCCGACTTGTTGCAGGCCCAGCGGAACGTGCCCTCCGAACCGTCGTCGTCGAGTTTCGTGACGTGGTACACTGCGCCGCCGCGCCCGCCGGTGGTATATCTGCCGAAGCCCTCAGCCCCGGGGAAAGCCGGCAGTTCGTCCGCCGACACACTTGAAGACGGCACCGCACTCAGCGCAACGGCGGCAGCACTCATCATAAAAAGTTTCTTGAAGTCCATATCGATTATGTTAAAACATTAATTTCATAGTATAAGCCGCCCGCGGCGGCTCATGTCTTTCACCTTGCGAAATTAATCAATTAATGTGAAACAGACAACCCACAAGAGGCGGCAAAAGGTGTAATTCTCCCCATATTGGAGAATATTCCACATCTTACGGCGATTTTTACTCCGTGAAAAAAAGGAAAAGGGCGCGGCGCAAGTCAATACCATTCCGCCGATGCCGGGCAGACAGACGCTGGAGTTAGTGCCGTGCCCCGACAGACAAACGGTGCCGGGTCAGTCTTTCTTCAATGCGGAGAATTTCTTTATTCCCTTGACATAATACTGCCAAAGGACGGAACGGCCGTAAAGTCCGCCGACACAGCCGACAGGCACAAGGCGCGTTTCCTGTATATGTTTGCGGTCGGCGGCAAAGTCCTTGCGCCACCGCTTGAAGTCGCGCCGGCCGCGGAGCACGGCCTTGAAATCGCCCCAGCTCCTGCCAAGAACGAGCATTTCCAAGGCGGCAATCCAGTCGAGGAAAAAGCGCATACGCATCACGCCGGGGAGTTCCTCGGCGGAGAGGTTCTTGTAGAGCATCGT
>CAVHWJ010000015.1:5485-8685 GCA_963639565.1 uncultured Prevotella sp.
AGCAGCACGAAAAGTTCGGCGTCTATCTCTTCCAACGCCTTGTTGTAGCCCTCGGCAAAGCCCCAGTTCTTATCCAGCTGAATTGTGCGCACATCGGGGAAACTCTCTTTCAGCAGCAGCATCGAGCCGTCGGTGGAGGCGTTGTCGGCTACATACACCGTGCCGCCGTCCTCAACCGAATACTTCAACACGGAGGGCAGGTATTTCTTCAGCATCGCCTCACCGTTCCAGTTCAATATCACTATCGCAACCTTTTCCATATCCCTTGCTTCTTTCTGCCCTGTTAGAGTATTTCGCATTTCAACGCCGACTTGTCGTGGTTGAACTCCCCAAGGCGCACCATGACGAGATGGTTGTCGAGTTCGTCGGATGCCAACGCCGCCGGCAGTTCCACACGGATGTAGTTCTTCGTGAAACCGTGCATCGCCCTGCCCTTGGGGGCTTTCTCAAAGAGAACCTCCGCCTCTGTGCCGATGTATTTGGCGTAAAAGGCGTGCTGCTTCTCGTCGGACATATCAAGAAGCCGCTTGCTGCGCGCCTTTTTGTCTTTCTCGTCCACCACATACGGGATGCGCAGGGCGGCAGTGCCGGGACGCTCGGAATAGGGAAAGACATGAAGGTGGGTCACGTCGAGTCCGTCGAGGAACCGGAATGTCTCCTCGAAGAGTTCGGGTGTCTCGCCCCTCGTTCCCACCATCACGTCCACGCCGATGAAAGCGTCGGGCATGAACTTCTTTATGAGGTTTATCTTGTGGGCGAAGAGGGCGGTGTCGTAACGGCGGTGCATGAGTTTCAAAACAGCATCCGAACCGCTCTGCAATGGTATGTGGAAATGCGGCATGAAGGCGCGGCTGTGGGCGCAGTATTCGATTAGCTCGTCGGAGAGGAGGTCGGGCTCAAGACTGCTTATGCGGTAACGCTTTATCTCCTCCACATTGTCGAGAGCCTTCACCAAATCAAGGAAGCTCTCGTGGGTCGTCGCACCGAAATCTCCGATGTTCACGCCGGTAAGCACTATCTCCTTACCGCCTTCCGCCGCCGCGCCGCGCACCTGTTCCACAAGGGAGGCTATCGACGGGTTGCGGCTGAAACCGCGGGCGAAGGGTATGGTGCAGTAGGTGCAGAAATAGTCGCAGCCGTCCTGCACCTTCAAGAAGAACCTTGTGCGGTTTCCCCTCGAACAGCTCGGGGCGAAGGTCTTTATGTCTTTTGTCTTTACCGAAAAATGCTTGCCGCCTGTGGTGTCGGCATCCTGCGCCTCGCCGGAGCCTGCGTTGGTCCATGCGTCGGAAAGATACTGTATGAGATTGGCCTTCTCGTTGGCGCCAAGAACGAGGTTCACGCCCTCGATGTTTGAGATTGTCTCCGCTTCGAGCTGGGCGTAACATCCCGTGACGACGACGAACGCCCCCGGGTGGTTGCGCACCATGCGGTGAATCGCCTGACGGCATTTGTGGTCGGCGACCTCGGTAACAGAGCAAGTGTTTATCAAACAGATGTCCGCCTTTTCTCCTTCCTCCGCCGTGCGCACCCCCATGTCCTGAAGAAGTCTGCCGAAAGTGGAGGTCTCCGAAAAGTTGAGCTTGCACCCCAACGTGAAATAGGCCGCCGTCTTGCCCTGAAAAACTGAAGAGTCTATCATAATCCTTTTATTGTTCTACCTGATAAATGGGCATCACGCTTACACCTTATTATATATATAGGGGGAAGAACTCCGACTAATGCAGGAGAACAACGTCCGCCTATTATTATATTATGGTGGCATGATACTTTCTGCAAAGTTAGCACAAAAAATCGGGTTTTCCACATTGCGGCATGGCGTTTTGGCTGACCGCAGGGGCTGGAAGGGCAAGAACGTATGGGCCGACAGGCGCAGGGAAAAGGACGTTCGCCAAGACTAAACATTATTTAACAATACAAGTCCGCTTATATATGTTTGATTTATAAGAACTTATAGAAAAGTTACAAAAAGATTAGAAAAAAAACACTAAAAACGAGAACAACGTATGGGAAAATTACTTACCTTTGCATCGTTTTAATAAACAAATGATTGTTTTACAGATTTAAAAGCAAAGAAGAAAATGAAAAAATTGGTTTTAATGTTCGTAGCTATCGCAGCTATCTCTTTCGCATCTTGTGGTAACAAAACAGCTCAGTCTAACGCAGCTGACACTGACACTGTAGCAGTTGACTCTGCTGCTAACGATTCAGTTCCTGCTGACACAGCAGCTACTGACTCTGTTAAGTAATTTGCGGAAGCGAACTTAAAAAGAGAAAAGAAGCCGTGGGACTCAGTCCCGCGGCTTTTTTGTTGTCCTTACATTAGGGCGCAAGCCATGGATGCAAGCCACGGGCGCAACAAAAAACCGGGGAAGCGTCGCCATACCGCTATGGCAGGACGCTTCCCCGGTTATGTTTCAAAGGCTTATGCCAAACTGTCCTTTCAATAGACGCGCGGACCGAATATCGTAGTGCCGACGCGAACCATGGTGCTGCGGCACTCCACGGCAACCTTGTAGTCGTGGCTCATCCCCCACGAACGTTCGCAGAAGCGGTCGTCAGCGGCGAAATACTTTGCCTTAACCTCGTCGAAGAAATCAGCAGCCGCCATGAACTCGGCGCGGATTTGCGCCTCGTCGTCGGTGTTCGATGCCATTGTCATAAGTCCGCAGACATGAACATTGGCGAGCGTGCGCCATTCGCCCCCGTCGAGCAACTGCCGGCAAGCGTCGAGCGTCAGTCCGTATTTGGTCTCCTCTTCCGCCACATGGAGTTCGAGAAGCACATCGATGACACGTCCGTGCTTGGCGGCCTGTTTGTTTATCTCCTTCAAGAGCTTCATTGAGTCCACCGCCTCTATCATGTCGATATAGGGGGCGATGTATTTCACCTTGTTGGTCTGGAGATGCCCGATGAAATGCCACTTTATGTCATCGGGCAAGGCAGCGCGCTTCTTCGAGAGTTCCTGCTCCTGGCTTTCCCCGAATATCCTCTGCCCCTCGTCGTAGGCTGCCTGTATATACTCGCCGGGATGAAACTTGCTCACAGCCACGAGCTTCACGCCCTCGGGAAGGTTGCCAAGCACGCCGTGCAGGTTTTTCGCCACATCATAGTCCATATCCGTTCCTCCCTCTACCGTTTATTCCGCCGGAGCCTCAGCCGCCCCGGCGTTCTCCTGCTGCTCGTATTCCGGCACGTCG
>CAVHWJ010000015.1:9627-12419 GCA_963639565.1 uncultured Prevotella sp.
CCCGAAGAACACCAGCACAAGGAGGTCGCCGAGGCCGTGGGAGGCGAGCAGCGTGGTGTAGAGGAAACAGAACAGCACGCACAACGCACCTACTATAATCATGTCAATACCGCCGTAGAACACCAGCGGCAAGCCTACGGCACAGGCTATCAGCGTGGTGACGATTATCCCCACCAACATCCTCCGTGCGTCTATCCACCCCATTGCACAGGCGCGCGGCGGACCGAGGCGGCTGTCGTCGTCCTTTCCGCTCTTGAAATCGAAATAGTCATTAACGAAATTCGCGTCAATCTGCATGACGAAAGCGAACGCCATGCAGAGCAACGCCGGGACAAGGCTGAAACCGGTAGCCCCCATTTCCGCATACGCCAACGCCAAACCAATCATCACGGGGACGGACGCTCCGCTCAGGGTCTTGGGGCGCGCGGCAAGCACCCACGCACGAAAGGAATTCTTCCGAATATTATCTGTATCAAAAGCCATTTTATCTTGCAAAAGTAAACATAAAACCGTACATTTGCAAAAAAAAGAGGACTACTTTTAAATGATAGACAAGAATGTAAGTTTGGACCTGATGCAGTTCGTCGAGACGGAGATTTTGCCGAGATACGCCGCCTTCGACCAGGCTCACCGTCTGGGACACGCGATGCAGGTTATCAAGCAATCCCTTTCACTCGCCAGGAAAATCGGCGCCGACGTGAACATGGCTTACGTCACCGCCGCCTACCACGACCTCGGACTGGAGGGACCAAGGGCGATACACCACCTGACGAGCGGAAAGATACTGTTGGCGGACAAGCGGCTGCGGCGGTGGTTCACCGACGAACAGATAAAGATAATGAAAGAGGCGGTGGAAGACCACCGCGCGTCGGCATCCCACGCACCGCGGAGCATCTACGGCAAGATAGTGGCGGAAGCCGACAGGGAACTGACACCCGACACCGTGTTCCGCCGCACAATCCTCTACGGCATCGACCATTACCCCGAAAAGACAAGGGAGGAACAATGGACGAGGTTCGCCGAACACCTCCAAAACAAATATTCCGCCACGGGTTATATAAAGCTGTGGATTCCCGGAGGGGAGAACGAGAAAAAGCTCAAGGAGATACGCGACATTATGGCGAAGCCGCAAGCGATGAAAGAACTCTTTGAAAGTATCTACAACGAAATATTGTCAAAAACAAAACAACAGGAACAGGAATGAAAAAAGCGTTATTTACATATCTGCTGCTCACGGCCATGACCGCCGGGGCGGTGAAGATGCAACCTGGCAGGACAGTGGTGAAACAGAGCGACGGCACGTCGCTGGCAGTAAGGGCAATGGGCGACGAGAACCTTTGCTATTTCTTGACAGACGACGGCGCGCTGCTCTATCAGCAAGGCACGGATTTCTTCGTTGCCGGCATCAGCGAGAACGGCACGCTGAAGCCAACAAAGTTTCTCGCCCACGAGGCAGGGGCAAGGAGCGAAGCCGAAAAGAAAGCGGTGAGCGCGCAGGACAAGGCTCTTTTCTTTAAAAGCGCAGACGTACAGGCCAAGGCCAGCCGCATGATGCGCGAACCGATGGCGGAGGACATAACGCTGATGCCGCACCTCGGCAAACAGAAGATACCGGTGATATTGGTGGAGTTCAGCGACGTGGCGTTCACCGTGGCGAACCCCAAGGAGACTTTCAACAAATACCTCAACGGAAAGGATTTGTTCAACAAGACCGACGACCCCGAAATGGGATATTTCACCGCAAAGGGGAGCTTCGTGGGCAACTACGGCAGCGTGGGACGCTATTTCTCCGACATGAGTTTCGGGAAATTCACCCCGGAGTTTGACGTGTACGGTCCGGTGAAACTCGACAAGGCCCTGAAAGCCTACGGCGAGGGATATGCGGCGCAGGAGGACATGAAGGGACTGTTCACCGACGCCTGTTCCGCCATTGACAGCGAACTGGATTTCTCGCAGTACGACAGCAACGGAGACGGCAACGTGGACCTCGTTTATATCATCTATGCCGGATATTCGCAGAGCATCGCCGGAAACTCCACCGACTGCATTCACCCGAAATCCGGAACGATAAGCCTCAGCAAGACTTTCGACGGAAAAAGCATCGTGCGCTACGGCGTGAACAACGAACTGAACGGCACGCCGGAAACGACGGCGCAGCTCGGCACGATGATAAACGGCATCGGTCTCTTCTGCCACGAGTTCTCCCACTGCCTCGGTCTGCCCGACCTCTACCCCACCGCCGGCAGCACCGCCGAAAAGCTCATCAACCAGAACATGGACTACTGGAGCCTGATGGACGCGGGGGAGTACACCTACAACGGCTACCGTCCCACGGAATACACGGCGTGGGAACGCGAGCGCATGGGGTGGATGACGATAGACACGCTGAAGACAGCCGACGACGTGACGCTGCTTCCGCTCTCAGCCGGCGGCAAGGCATACCGCATACTCAACGACAACGACAACACGGGGCATGAATACTATATCGTGGAAAACGTGCAGAAGAAAGGCTGGAACAAGTCGGTGATGGGCAGCGGCATGATGGTGACGCACGTGGACTACGACGACTATTATTTCTCGCTCGGCGGCTGCAAGGTGAACAGCACCATAGGGCATCCGCGAATGACGGTGATGGCGGCTGACGGAATGTTCGTGCCGGAATATTACGCAGGGACGACGATAGAGGAAAGTTCCGACGAGACGGTGAAGAAATACAACACCGCGCTCATCGAGAAATACAACGGACAGGAGTTCACCGCCGCAGTGTACAGGGCAGAAGCCGCCGGCGACCT
>CAVHWJ010000015.1:13116-14616 GCA_963639565.1 uncultured Prevotella sp.
CCCTCGATATTCTCCACCGCCACATACTCGTAATGCTGCGGCGTGTCGGGGCGCATCTTCAGCCAAAGCACCCTCTGCGCGTTGCCCACCTTGATGTTGCGCAACACGATGTTGCGGTCGTTCACGCTCTCGCTGCCCAGCGTGAGGCACCCGTGAACTCTGCCGTAATCGCAGTTCTGGATGAGCACATTATACACGGGTCCGTTCTCTGGAGCCTGGTCAGCCCAAGTTCCCTTGCCGCCCTTTATGGCGATAGCGTCGTCGTTCACGCTCATATAGCATCCGTTCACCAGCACGTCGTGACACACGTCAATGTCGATGGCGTCGCTGCTCGGGGCTTTCACGCCGCTTGTGGGGGCGAAGATAGTACAGTCGAGAAACCTCACGTGGTCGCAGCGGTAGATGTGGTTGGTCCAAAACGGACTGTTCTGGATATGCACGTCCTGCACCGTCACGTTGCTTGAATTGGAGACATACACAAGCCGCGGACGTTGCGCGTCCTTGTTGGTACACTGACGGTTCCAGCTCCTGCGAATCCAGAACTCCTCCCAATAATGATAGCCGTTGCCGTCGATTGCGCCCTCCCCGGCAATGGTGAAGCCGTCGCACCTGTCGGCGTTGATGAAAGCCGAGAAATACTTGCAGCTCTCGCCCTCGATACGGGTGTCGAGCACCGGGAAGTCGGCTATGCGGTCGCTCCCCTTCAGTTTTCCACCTTTGTATATATACAGGTGCGTCTTGGGACGGAAGAACAGCGCGCCGCTGAGGAACGTTCCCTGCGGCACGACCACCACTCCGCCGCCGTCACTCGCCGCCCTGTCAATCACCGCCTGTATGGCGGCGGTCTGCACCAATGCGCTGTCCTGCGTCACCCCATAGTCGGTAATGACGTATTTCCTGCCGAGGGTATCAACATCCACTTTCCGCACGTCGCTGAACCACGCGTCCATCTTCGTGCCGTCGGGCCAACGCTCCGCCTGCGCGGCATTGGCTTTCTTCTGTTTCTTCGCCGCGTCGGCGTTGAAAGGCATAAACGCCACCATGCAAGCGAACAATAAGATGTATTTCTTCATAAGTATAGAGTTTTTGAAAGTCATGTCATTCCATTTCCACGAGGTACACCTCGCCGTTGAGACCGCTCGCCATGGGCTTCCAACCGCCGTAAGTAGTCTTCTTATAGTTGATGTCCACCACATTGATGTCCTTCATCTTGCGCCATTCCACGCCCTGCCTGTCCATTTCGGCGATGCGGTTAGCCGGGAGGTTTGTCACCTCGATGCGTATTGTGTTCTTTCCCCAGTGCAGAGCGTCGCCGCACTGCAGGATGTAAGGCACAGCCCATGCGCAACCTATATACTTTCCGTTGATATACACCCGCGCACTCTCACGCACGTCGCCAAGGTCAATAGCCCATTTCTTTTCAACTTCTCCCCACGACAACCAGAAAGAGGTTTCATAAACTCCGGTCCCCATCGTCACCTTTGTCTTGCAGTCAAGACC
>CAVHWJ010000015.1:15347-16664 GCA_963639565.1 uncultured Prevotella sp.
TGCGCCACATATCCCTCACGGGCAGATAGACGAGGAAATCATTGTCGGGCTGTCCCCACTGCAGGAATGTCTGGCAGTTGGTGATATATTTCATCAGTTCCGGCGCGTCGCGCCATATACTGTTGGTGGGACTCATGTCCACCGACGCGTAGAATTTCCACCCCGGCCATGGGTCGTCTTTGGGGGAATAGGCTGTGCCGTGGAAAAACATACGGTTCACCCCGGCGCAGAACATCAGGTCCATATCGGGTTTCATCTGGCTCAACGACGTGCGGAAATGCTCCGTCAGCCAAGTGAAGGTCTCGCTCGACGTGTATCGCTTCCCCGTAATGTGGGCAGCCGAGGGGGCGTATTTCAGCATACTCAGGTCGCTGTAATTGGGGCGCGTCATGCCCGAGTCCCTGCGCAGTCCCTTGATGCCGAAATCCGTAAGTCCGAAACCCTCAATCTCCGGAATATCCACGGCGGCGTAGCAGTCGATGAGGTTAGCCGGCGAACCGTGCGCCTGGTTGCGCGTTATCGCCCTGCGGTCGTGCGCCCATTTCGTCCATTGCTCCGTGAAGTTATGCAGGAGCAACTCGCCGAGCGTCTCGCGGTAGTCGCTCACCACCTTGGCGTCGCCGTCGAGAAACTCCGGGAACTTGCTCTGCAACTTATACCCGCGCCGCTTCTCAAACTCCGTGAGGAGCGTGGGTGTCCAGTTCGCGCCGTACACCTCGTAACTGTCGTTAAAAAAGGTATGCGGATAAGGGGTCTTGCTGGCGACAAACGCACTGTCGATATGCCGCAGATAATGCGCCACGGCGGTAGAATCGAAATGGTCGATAACATACCCCTCGCCGCCGGGCGCGGCGCGCTTCACCTTCTGCCTCGTGCGGCTCTCGAAGAGGGCGATGACACGCCGCTTTGTCAAGTCGCCACGCACGGGAAAAGACCTCACGGCTTTCAGCTTCGCAAAGGGGCGTTCCTTCTGCGGCACATTGAAATCCTTTGCGTAGAGCTGCCGCATCACGTCCACCACGGTATCTACGAACACCGCCTTGCACGCCGCCTCTTCAAGCGGCACCCACGGGCCGCCGAACGGCCATCCCGTGCCTGTCGTCATGTCGGTCTCGATGTCCGCCTCCCTGTTTGTGTCCTCCACAAAGCGCAGCATATCCATCCATTGCGCGGAAAGGTAAGGTATCTCGTTTTTCTCGTTCCCCTGCACGCCATAGATTGGAGTTATCTCCACCGCCCCGATACCGGCCTTGGCGTATTCGCCGATGCTCCACGAGAGGTCGGGCTTGTCCACCGCCGAACCGAACCACCACCATC
>CAVHWJ010000015.1:17045-19635 GCA_963639565.1 uncultured Prevotella sp.
TTCTCTATCATCCCCATCTCGTGGAGCATCGCCTTAACGCCGGCAGGGTTGCCGTCCACGAAGAGCAGGTTGAAGAGGTCGGTGAACTTGTGGTGTATCTTGCGCGCCGGCTCGAACTCGCCGTTCTGCTCCAGCCTCAGCATCCGCGAGAACTCCTTGGGCAGGGCGTTGCCGATAACGGAAATCACGCCCACCGCCCCACAGGCAATCATCGGGAAAGTGAGTGCGTCGTCGCCGCTTATCACGTCGAAGCCGTCGGGCTTGTTCTTTATTATCTCGTCTATCTGTTCCAGACTTCCGCTCGCCTCCTTCACCGCCACGATGTTCTTGCAGTCGCGGGCGAGTCTCACAGTTGTTTCCGCCTTGAGGTTCACGCCGGTGCGCCCCGGCACGTTATACAACACCACCGGCATTTCCGTGGCGGCGGCGATGGCCTTGAAGTGCTGGTAAAGCCCCTCCTGCGATGGTTTGTTGTAATACGGGCATACGCTCAACACGCCGTCGATGCCGGAGAAGTCGCGCGTGCGCAGTTCCTCAACCACCGCCGCGGTGTTGTTGCCGCCGCAGCCCACAAGGATAGGCACTTTGCCGTTTACCACCTCTACCACCAAATCCTTTATCCGCTGCTTCTCGTCCTCGGTGAGGGTGGGTGTCTCGCCCGTCGTGGCGAGGATGCAGAAGAAGTCGGCGCCGTTTTTCAGCTGATACTCCACAAGGTTTTTCAGCGCGGCATAATCCACCGCGCCAGAGTTTGTGAATGGAGTGACGAGGGCTATGCCAAGCCCCCTGAATATGTTTTGAGACATGTTTCTTTTATTGTTCGGTTAAAAATCCATTGCAAAAATACTACATAAGGAGTAAATTGCAAAACTTTTCGCCCACATTAATTATATTCCGCAACATTTGGGGCGTATTCTCTTCCTATTTGCTGCCGATATAGAGGAACACCATGCCGAGGAGCACGAGGAAGAGGTCGGCGAACTTGCTCTTCAGGTTCTTCTCGTGGAGCAGCACCGCGCCGAAGAGGAACGACACGATAACGCTGCCGCGGCGCACCATGGAGACGATGCTTATCATAGCGTCGGGATAGCTCAGGGCGTAGAAATAAACGAAGTCGGCCGCGCTGAGGAACACGCTGATGAGGATGATGCCCCAGTGCCAGTGGAACGGTGTTGAGGCGTGGCGTTTGGGGAACCACATTATGAGCAGCATCACGAGCATCATGAAACACTGGTAGATGTTGTACCAGCTCTGCACCATCATGCTGTTAAGCCCCACGCCGCCGCTCTCCACGGGCGCCATGAGGTATTTGTCGTAGAGTCCGCTCACCGCCCCGAGCACCGCGGCAAGCACGATGAAATATATCCACTTGTCGTGCTTGAAGTCGATGCCCTCCTTCTTTCCGCTGCGGCTCAACATGAAGAACGACGCCACGGCGAGGGCGACGCCAATCCACTGGTAGACGTTGAGCCGTTCGCCGAAGACGAGCAGCGCGCCGACGAGCACCATTACGGGGCGCGTGGCGTTGATCGGCCCCACGATTGTGAGCGGCAGATGCTTCATGCCGAAATATCCGAAAATCCACGACGAGAGCACTATCACGCTCTTGCCGATGATGTATTTGTGCTCGTGCCATCCGCCCTGCGCCACGTGGAAGATGCTGCCGTCGAGCACCGTGGTGTTATACGACAGGACGATGAACGGCAGGAATATCAACGAGGCGAAAAGCGTGTTGAGGAACAACACCGGTATCACGGCGTTGTCGCGCAGCGACTCTTTCTTGAAGGAATCATAGAATCCGAGAAGCGTCGCGGAAAGAAAAGCCAAAATCAGCCACATATTATTATAATGTATATATTGTATTGTTATCCCGAATTACTGCCGGATGTTGTCAAACGGATAGCGCACGTCTTCGAGGAAGAGTGCGTTGCCGGGCATGCTCTCGCCGGCGTTGCCGCGGTTCTTGCCTGCCACCACGGCCTTGAACTGTTCCAGCGAAATCCTGTGCCGCCCCACATCCACGAGCGTCCCCACCACGGCGCGCACCATGTTGCGCAGGAACCTGTCGGCGGAAATCACGAAATGCCACTGTCCGCCGCCGTCGTCAATCCATCGGGCTTCGGTAACGCGGCAGATGGTGGTCTTCACGTCGGTATGCACCTTGCAGAACGCGGCGAAGTCGCTGCACTCCAACAGGTGCGCCGCCGCCAGGTTCATCAGCTGGAAGTCGAGTTCGTAATGCAGTTCGCAGGAATAATGCCTGAGAAAGGGGTTCTTGCGCGTGTGTATATAATAATGGTATGTGCGCTTCACGGCACTGAACCTCGCGTGCGTCCCTTCATCCACCGGCATCACCTTCTGCACGGAAATGTCCCTCGGCAACAGGCGGTTGAGTTTATAGGCGAGCTGCCGGCAGTCGAGTTCCGCGCCGAAATCGAAATGCGCCGCCATCACCCGGGCGTGAACCCCGGCGTCCGTCCGCCCCGCGCCCACTATCTCGATGTTTGTTCTCAGCAGCGTGGAGAGGGCTTTCTGCATTTCCTCCTGCACCGAATTGCCGTTCGGCTGTATCTGCCAACCGTGGTAGTTC
>CAVHWJ010000016.1:0-6584 GCA_963639565.1 uncultured Prevotella sp.
ATCAAAACAACCTGTCCACATCAACCGACAGGCCGACTTGGAGGGAGATACCGTCGGTGAGGGGACTGTTGAGGTAATAATACCGGGGCTTGTAGTTGAAGAGGTTGTCGAGGGCGAGGGTAAGCTTCACGGCATTGCCGAAACGCTGCACGAGGGAGAGCTTCCAAATGGTGTAGGCAGGATAGCTCACGGTTATCATGCCCTCGCTAACGTCGTAGTAGTTCTTGTATTCCACGTTGTCCACGCCCGACAGCAGACGGCCGTTGAGACCCACCGACAGACCGTAGCCGGAGGTTATCTGACGGTCGTAGTCCACACGTGCGTTCACGGCGTGCTTCCTCGCCGGGATGTACTGGTTGTTTATGGTGTTGCCCTTCTCGTCCTTGGGCAACTGCTCGTCGGTGTAGGCGTATGTGAGGCGTGCCGACAGACCGTTGTTCCACCGCGCCTGAACGCCGGCCTCAGCACCGCTCACGCTGTAATCGGCGAGGTTGGTATAAGGCAGATAAGGCAGTTTGTCGTCCTTTGACCTGAAATAGGGCGCGGCGGTGGAGAGTTTGTTCTTCACCTTATTGTGATAAGCCGACACGGTGAAATTGTAGTGTCCCTTGGTGTATTCCGCCGAAACGTTGAAATTATGGCTCGTCTCGGGCTTCAGGTTGGGGTTTCCCTCAACAATCCAGATGCCCGACATATCGAAATTGTAGTATTTCTCCTTCAGCGACGGCGCACGGAAGCCCATGCCGTAGCCGGCACGCAGCACGAGGTTGCGCAGGGGCTTGTAACAGGCGTTGAGCTTTGGCGTGAGGCGCGACATTGAGCCGTCGGAGAAATAGTCGTAGCGCAACGCGCCGACAACCTCCCACTTGTCGGAAACGCGCCAGTCGTACTGCGCGAAAGCGTCGAAGCTGTCCTGCTTTCGCGTGTTGCCGTCGAGGTTGGTGTTGAAGAGGTAGTCGTGCATGAAGTCCGCCCCGGCGGTGAGCACGTCGCCGCGCCCGAAGGAATGACTGTAAAAGAGCCTCATCGTGTTCTGCACGTTACTGTAATCACGGATGTCAAGACGCGTGATACGCTGGTAGTCCGACTTGTCATACTGGTCGAAGGAGTAGTTAAGCTGGAGGTTGTCGCTCTTGCTGATGTTCCAGTCAGCTTTCAGTCCCCCCGAGAAGTCACGGTAACGCTCCGGCTGGTCGGCACTGCGCACCGTCTCGCGGAAGAAATACCCGGCACGCCCCGTAAGGCTGAAACTGTCCGTGGGCTTCCACACAAGATTGTCCTTCACGTTCAGCGTCTTGTCGCCGTAGATTGTGGCGATGACACGCGTCACGGGGTTCGCTTCGCTATGCACGTCGTAGTTGTCCGTACCGTTGTAGTTGGCGGAGAGCATATTGTTCCAGTGGCTGCCGTTAAGTCCGAAGGAAAGGCCATACCGCTGGTCGTTGTGCTTGGCATAGCGCGCGTTCACGTTGAGCGTCCACGGCCGGGTGCCGCGCTTGGTGATGATGTTTATCACGCCGCCCGTGGCGTTGCTGCCGTATAGTGCCGACGCTGCACCCTTCACTATCTCAATGCGCTCCACGTTGTCCATTGAGAGGCGCGAGAAATCCACGTCGTCCATCGTCTCGCCGGCAAGCCGCTCGCCGTCCACAAGGAAGAGCACGCCCTGTCCGCCGAACCCCGAGAAGTTAAGGTGCTTCTGCTGGTTCATGGCGTAGGAGAACTCCACGCCGGGGAGTTCCTGCTGGAGCACGTCCTGCACGTTGGTGGCGTCGAGGCGCAACAGGTCTTTCTGCGTTATCACGCGTGTCTGAATTGGGGTGTCCTTCAGGAATTTGGGGGTGCGCGTGCCTGTCACCACCACCGCGTCGAGGTCAAACTGCCGACTGATGGAGTCGGCGAGGTTGTCTGCCGGCGACTGCGCCATGAGGGCGAAGGGACTTGCGAGTAATATAGCCGTGGATAATAGCTTCATGTGATTGTCAGTAAGAGGGTGCTTGTGGTTGTCAGTAGGGGTATTTGTAGTTTATCGTCAGGTGGCATTTCGCGCCCGTGGGCGAGAGGTAGTTGGCCAGTTGCAGTGCGGCGTAAGTACCGTCTTTCAGGCGCAGGATGAACACGCGGCTGTTGAGGGTGAACGACGGCGGCATGGGCGGAATGTCCATAACGAGCCACGAGGAGAGCACCTTGTTGATGGCGATGCCCTGCGAGGGGACGAAGCATTGGAGCATCTGCTCCTGACTGTCCCACACCTCGTTTTCCGTCCACTCGTCAGCGGTGAACTCCTTGTCGCGGAACGACTCGCTCGACTCGGGCAACTGTTCCATTGACGTAAATTCCGTAGGGTACACCGCCACGCCGTTTGTGCGCACGTTGTTGCGGTGGACTGCGAAAGTCCAGCTGTCGGGGGCTGGCTGTTCCGCCGTGGGCGTGTAACCGGTAAAGCGGTTTTTCTTGTAGCCCTCGCCCCACACGTCGAACCAGTACATATACTGCCCCGGCTTCATGCCCTGCGTGGCGGCGGTGTGTCCTGCCTCCGTCTCGTCCTTGTCGCCTGTCGCCTCCATGGGTATGGGATAGGCGTCGAACTCCGTCTGCGCCTTGACGAGAGCCGCCGAATCGCCGCTCTCCTGAAGGCGGTGCAGTTGGGCGAGGTCCACGTAATACCAGTTCGCCCAGTCCGTGGCGTCAATCACAATCTGTCCGCTTGCCGGAACGGTGGCTGTGGGGTTGTCGTAGATACCGTCAAAAATACCGTTGCAGGCGGTGAGCACCATTATGCCCGCGCCCGCAACGGCGTGTTTAAGATGATCTTTTATCGCGCTTATAGTCATCTACCGTAGTTTAGATATTTCTTGCCGTTCACGATTACAACGCCCTTGTAGTCTGCGCTCACCTGCTGTCCGCTGAGGTTGTACATCTTGCCGTCTTTCTTCACGCCCGTGGCGGTTGCCGACGATATGCCGGTACTTGACTCCTTGAACTTTGACACGATACCAAAGGGCATCGCGCCCATCTGGAACGTGTTGATGATGTCGGCGATTTCAGAGCCGTTGTATTTCACGAGCAGGTTGTTGTCCTTCGTCACGTTGAACATATAGTCGCCGTCCATTGTCGTCTTGCCGCCGTTCACTGCGGTGAAGTGGAACTTCAGGTCGTCGTCCCTGTAATCACGGTAGAAGCCGCCCTTCTCCTCGTCGTAGTAGAGACCCTTCACGGTGTATGTGCCGAGGGTGAGGTCGCCCATCACGGTGCCTGTCAGCTGGTAGGTGGGTATCTGCACGTCGAGCCTGTCGATGCCGTCCTCCTTGTACTTGCGCACGTTGTATGTCACGCTCTCGTTGGAATAGTTATACGCGCCGCCCACCGTCACGTCGATGGCGTGCGCCACGGGCTTCACGTAGTATGCCTTCACTGTATAAGTGAGGGGGAGGGGCATCTTGCCGTAGGTGAACACCGCCTTCAGGTCCAAGCAGTTGTCCGCCATGTTGTATGTGCCTGAGAGCGAAGAGCCTGTTATCGTCTTCTCCTCGCCGTCGGCCGTCACGGTAGCGGTGAATGTCTGTTCGGTTATCGTTATGGCGTGGTTCTCGCCCATGGTGAACGCCGCGCCGCTGATAGTGAACGAGGGGATTGACGCCATGCCCGTGGCGGAGAGTGCCGGGATGGTGATGTTGCCGGCTGTGGCACTGGCGACTTCAAATTTCACCGTGTCACTGGCGTTAGGCACGTCCATTTTCATCACGTTCGCCGTGGATGCGCCCACGAATGTCATGGGGCCGTGCTGCGCTTTCATTCCTGCCGCAGCGAGGGCGGCAACCGCGAGAGTAAAGATTTTCTTCATTTTGCTTTTATCTGTTTTGGTTATTGTCGTTTTGCGTTGATGCCGCGCCGTTTTCCTCCTGTGTCTCCCTTGCGTTGTAGAGCCAGAAACCGGCGATTAGGGCCACGAAGACGGCGAGGATGCCGAGCATTTCCGCCACGTGGTTGGCAGGGTCCACCCATATCTCCTTGAAAAAGCCGTTGCGGGCCGCCACCTCAACAGCCGTCCAGAACACTATCACCGTGGCGAGCGACATCCTGAGGTTGCGCCCCCAGCTGCCGATATGCAGCTGTTTCTTGAACATCAGTGCCGCGCCGATGAGGCACGCCACCGCCACGCCGTAGGTTACGGGGTGCGTGGTGCCGAGGAAAACGGGGTCGTAGCAGAACATGAGCACGAGGTAAAGCCCCCACATCATCACGTTCCATTCCATAAAGGTGACGATGCCCACGTGGTGCGCCATTGGGCGCAGTTCCACGCGGCTCTCCACTCCGCAATGGCGTTGTATCCAACGGATGAAGTCGCAGCCGGTGCGCGTGCAGAAAACGTACATCACGATGAACATCATCCACATCCCGAACGTCGCCGGCATGATGAGGTATTCGGGGCGCGAGCCGCGCAGTTCCTTTAGTTCGGCGCGGGCGAAACTTTCCAGCGGCGCGCCGTTGATGGTGAACGAGCGGTGTACCCCCACCCCGTTGAGGTATTCCGTGGTTGTCTGCACCACGCCGTTGCCCACCAGGTCGCAGTGCGTGCCGTAGCGTTGGGCGTAATAGGCGAAGAGGAACTCCACCCACCCGGTCCAGAAGAGCAGCGCACCGGTCATGCCGAACACCGTCTGCCGCGTGTCGCCCTTCACGAACACGCCCCAAATGGTGATTACCAGTCCTGCGAAGCCCATGGCGAACGCCGAAAAGTGGAGTGCCGCCGGTTGCAGCAGATGCTCCATGATTATCATCAGTGCGTGTCCCAGTGGCATCAGCAGCAGGATAATGAGCAGCGACCCTACTGTCTTGCCGAAATGTATCTGTTTGTTCATCGTCTTGTTGCCGGACGGTCTGTCCTTACCTTTTTAGTTATAGGCGTGTCCTAAAAATTCCACGCCTTTATAATTTGCGCTGCAAAGGTATCAACATTCGTTTTTCCCGACAATACCCAAAACTGGGGATTTGGTTTTAGTTCCTTTTATTCAGTTCTCTTTACCTTTTTCCTAAAAACCTTTTCAGTCAAGAAATATACAAAATAAGCGTACAAAAAGCTAATAATCAATGCGATAACGAATTGTGCAGGGGGGGGGTAGAACCAGAGTAAGTATGCACGACATGATAACAAAGCTCATGGGAAAGATAAATGTGCAAGCTCAGTTTACCCATCCACTTGACGACATTAGTCATACGAATCTTGTCGGTAAGAAATTCAAAAGAACCTAAAAGGTAGCATAAGGCAGGTAACGCAAAAGACAGAATAATATATATGTAGGCATCAGCGCCGAAAAAGAGGATGCCTTTCCATCTCATACAAAACAAGACCGCAACCAACAAAGAAGCGACAGCCAAATAGCCACGACCCAATTTCCACGGTGCAGAACAATACAATACCATTCCGGAAAGAAATGCCGGGAACCGCCATATAGCCCAATTCACAGGAAAAATGACGAACAAATCAATAGTACTGACTAAAAAACACAAAACCCAAGCAACCACAAAAAATTTCCATTTCCACCTCTGCACAGGCTTGATAAGAAATGGGGCGGCAAGGTAATACAAGGCAATGGCAAAGATATACCAACGATTCAAACTCAAAGGCGCCAAGACGCAATCACGCTTACTAATGCCGCCATTCATTGCAAAAGTAACGGCCAAACATATAAAGCCGAAAATAAGACAAGCAGGAAGCATCCTGTTTATCCTGTTGCGGTAATATTGCTTCCTTGAATTCTTTGTCAAGGAATGGGCTATGCCAAAGCCCGAAACAATGAGAAACATATCAACGCCCCAATGACCGCAGATATGGAAGAAACGGAAGAAAAAGTCCTCCATAAATGGTTGGTGAAAGAGCATGATAGAAATCATGGATATGCCCATGATATAAGTCCTGTGCTTTGATAAATACGTCTGAAAATCTTGACTGAACATTAATTTTGAATTTGGTTTTACACTATGTTTTAACTCTATATATCTCAACTATAAATTAGACACTTGCCTTGTCAAATACTTCGTTGCGCAGCGGTTTAAACCACCTTCCACTCCAGACAGTTCACCCCGTCTTTCAAGCCGAAATTAAGGCCGACCTTTACGATTTGCTTGTCTTTCATTTTGAAAGCGTCGGCGTAGCGGTTGGAGTCTATTTGGGCGAGGGCTTCATCAACTGACTTGCCGAACTTGAGTTCCATTACGTAAACGGCGGTCGCCGTTTCAAGCGAGATGTCAATCCTGCCCTTCGCCGTGTGCTGCTCCACGACGATGTTGTAGTCGGTGAGAATGGCAAAGATGATATACAGTGCCTGTTGCCAATGCCCCTCGTAGTTGGTGTTGTCGCAATAAGGCACGGTCTCGAGGAAGTCGGCGAGCAGCTGCAACGCGCCGTCCATGTCGCCCTGACGGATGAGCACCGACATCTTGGCGATTGCCACGTCGCCCTCGTCGGTAAGTTCGTCGAGGTAGTTGGGGAGAAGACTCTCGAACAGTCCCACAAGGATTTCACGGTTGGGGAAATCGAGGGTGTAGAGCTGCGACATGGGGTCGTAGTCCTTTATGGTGAC
>CAVHWJ010000016.1:7248-8734 GCA_963639565.1 uncultured Prevotella sp.
GGGTTCAAGATGCCGTATTTTTTCTCATAATCCTCCAAAAGATATCCAAGATATTCCTCAAGTTGTTCCTTCTCCATGTGCTTCCCCTTGCTCATGTCAAAATGCAGCACAGGATATTCAGTCCACTCCTTCTCCAGTTTTTCGATTGCAAGACCTTCGAAGAGATCTTTCCTGCCCTCAAAATAACTTTGGAAGGTAGACACCAACAGCGACTTGCCAAAGCGGCGCGGACGGCTTAGGAAGAAAAACTTACCGCTGGTATGTGTCATGTGATAAACATACTCCGTCTTATCCACATAGAATTTGTCTTCCTTGCGGATGCGTTCGAACGTCTGTATTCCGATAGGGTATAATTTTCTTGCCATAACATTAAGAGCTTTTATCTTTTGCGAATATACGTCAAATCCCCGAAACCGCCAAGGCTTTGGCAGGAATTAACGGAATGTCCGCCCAACGGCGTTCCTCAGAACAACGAGGGTTCCATGATGTTGCCGTTGTAGGGGTTGCGGCCGAAGTGCTGGTAGGCGAGTTCTGTTACCATGCGGCCGCGGGGGGTGCGCTTGATGAAACCCTCCATGATGAGGTATGGCTCGTAGACCTCCTCCACGGTGCCGGCGTCCTCGCCGATGGCGGTGGCGATTGTGGTGATGCCCACGGGACCGCCCTTGAACTTGTCGATTACGGTGAGCAGGATCTTGTTGTCGGTCTCGTCGAGGCCGTACTGGTCGATGTTGAGGGCGGTGAGGGCTATCTGCGATATGCGCATGTCAATCTTGCCCGAACCGCGCACCTGGGCGAAGTCCCTCACGCGACGCAGCAACGCGTTGGCGATACGTGGCGTGCCGCGCGAGCGGCGCGCTATCTCCACCGCCGCGTCGTCGTCGATAGGCACTCGCAGGATGCTCGCCGAACGCTTGATGATGCGCTTCAGCGTGTCGGGGTCGTAGTATTCCAGGTGGAGGTTGATGCCGAAGCGGGCGCGCAGCGGCGCGGTGAGGAGTCCGCTGCGGGTCGTCGCCCCCACGAGGGTGAAGGGGTTGAGGTCAATCTGGATTGACCGCGCCGAGGGACCCTTGTCTATCATAATGTCGATGCGGTAGTCCTCCATGGCGGAATAGAGGTATTCCTCCACCACGGGCGAGAGACGGTGTATCTCGTCGATGAAGAGCACGTCGTTGGCTTCGAGCGAGGTGAGGATGCCGGCAAGGTCGCCGGGCTTGTCGAGCACGGGTCCGCTGGTAATCTTGAAGCCCACGCCGAGTTCGTTGGCGATGATGTTGCTGAGGGTTGTCTTGCCCAGTCCCGGCGGACCGTGGAGCAGGGTGTGGTCGAGGGGTTCGCCGCGGTATTTGGCGGCCTCCACGAACACCTCGAGGTTTTCCACCACCTTGCGCTGTCCGCTGAAATCGGTGAACTTCAAGGGGCGCAGCGCGTTTTCAAATTCTTTCTCGGCGGAGCTTACGTTCTCCTGCCTTATGTCGAAGTC
>CAVHWJ010000016.1:8865-15859 GCA_963639565.1 uncultured Prevotella sp.
AAAGCGTGGCGCACCCTTTCGGATGCGCCACGCCGGCCTTTATCAAATATGCATCGGAAATCAGTAGTCTTCTTCCTCCATGCCAGTCGGCACCTGCCATGCGCTTGCGTTGCAGTATGTGGCGGCCTTGTATGTGCCGATGGTGATGTCGGCGGTGATTTCAACAGGCTCTTCAACCACGTCGAGGGAGATTACGAAGCAGAGCTGGTAACCGGCGTTGTTGAACTTGATTTCTGAGGCGTTGTCAAGAGAATAAACTCGCACGTCGGGGGCGATAACGATAGACGCAGACTTGGCGGCCATAGGTATCTTCTCATAATCGTCCTGCGTGCCGTTCACTTCTTTCCAACCAGACACATTGGTACCAGTGCCGTTCACATAGCTATACAATGTTATTCTGTCTGCCTTAACGCCGCTGGGCAGATACAGGGTGTTGGCTACGCCGTTTGAACCCTTGAAAGTAGAGTCGTTGGTGCCGTTTATAGCTATCTTCTTACCGGAACCATACGACTTTGCACTTGTTGCTGTACTGGGCGGAGCGGCGGTTTGGCAGTGTTGCTTCATCAAGAATTGAAGTGTGTTCTGATTTTTTTAATCCAAAAATCCTGCTGTTCCAAATATATGTCGTACCTTTACGGCAAAAGAAAATACATATATAATATGGCAAAATACATCAACCCATTTACCGACTGGGGCTTCAAGCGGCTGTTCGGACAGGAGAATGGATTTATGTTTTGAAGCACATGGAAACATTGGAAAGAATACCGTTTGAGACGCAGAAAAAGATATTCAAACGACTGGAGGCCATCGCCGACACCCGTTGCCTGAAGAAGGAGGATATGGAGAAATACGAGGAAAGCCAGAGGATGGTGGACAACTACAACCTCGGCATGTACAGCGCATGGATAGAGGGAAAACTCGACACCGCCCGGAAACTTTTGACAATGGGCTTCCCTGTCGCCCAAATCATGGAAGCGACAGGGCTGGCACAAGACCAAATCAACGGACTGAAAAATTAGTCTCCTCATTTCCTGAACCTCTTGCCTATCACCGGGAGGGAACTAAGCGGAAAGTCCTTTTTGACGATGTAGGCGGCGAAGAGGATGATGAGGACGGTGTTCACGGCGAGGGCGGCGACGAGGGGCAAACGGGCGTTGGAGGCCGTCATGCAGAGGAAGAGAACCACTGTTATCGCCACGTAGGCGAGGAGTTCCTTGACGGGATAGGCGATGGGGTATTTCTTCTGACCCACTATGTAGGAAAGAACCATTGCCGTGGCGTAGCCGGCGAAACCCGCCCAGGCACACGCCATGTAGCCGTAGCGAGGCACGAAAGCCACGTTCACGCCGATGAGCACAACGCAGCCGATGCCCGAGAAATACGCTCCCCAGATAGTCTTGTCGATGAGCTTGTACCAGAACGAGAGGTTGAAATACACGCCCATCATTATCTCAGCCGCCATGACGATAGGCACCACGCGGAGGCCCTGCCAGTAGTCGCGCCCGATGATGTGGCGCAACACGTCCATATACCCCACCACAACGAGGAACGCCAGCAGGGTGAAGATAACAAAATATTTCATCGCCTTGGCGTAGGTGTCGCGGTTGTCGCGGTCCTTCGACTTGCCGAAGACGAACGGTTCGTAGGCATAGCGGAACGCCTGTGTAATCATCGCCATAATCATGGCGATCTTGCTCGCCGCGCCGTAGATGCCGAGCTGTGCGTGGGCGTCGGGACCGGTGTATATCTTGGGGAAGAGGATTTTGTCAGCCGTCTGGTTGAGGATGCCGGCGATGCCGAGCACGAGGATAGGCCACCCGTAGCCGAGCATACGGCGCAAGAGGGCGCGGTCGAAGGCGTAGCGTTGGCAGAAGAGTTCCTTCCAGAAGAAGAGCGTCAGCGTGGCAGAGCAGAAGAGGTTCACGTAGAAAGCGTAGCCCGCGCCCACCGCGGGGTCGTAGAGCGAGGCTATGACGCCGGTTCCGCCGGAGCGGCCGTAGAGAGCCGGCAGCAGGAGGAAGAACACGAGGTTGAGGGCTATCGCCATGAAGATGTTGAGGAGCTTGAGGGCGGCGAACTTCACCGGCCGCTTCTTGTAGCGCAGATAGGCGAAGGGGATGCACTGGAACGCGTCGATCGCCACGGTGAGAGCCATTACCCACACGTATGACGGATGGTCGGCATATCCCATAAAGGATGATATGGGACTGATGAAGAGGAAGACGCAGAGCACGAACAGGAGCGACGTTGTGGCCACGCTGATGAGCGTGGTGGTGTAGACCGTCTGCGGGTTCTCCCCATCCTTGTTGGCAAAGCGGAAGAAGGTTGTCTCCATGCCGTAGGTGAGTATCACCATGAGCAGCGCGGTGTAGGCGTAGACATTGGTTATCACGCCGTAGCCGCCGCCGGCGGCAGAGAGTTTCGCCGTGTAGAGCGGCACGAGGAGATAGTTGAGGAAGCGGCCCACGATGCTGCTAAGGCCGTATATGGCGGTGTCTTTCGCCAGGGATTTCAGGTTTGCCATTATCTTGTTTTTCTTTTATTCAGTTATTGTAAAAGGTTGTTCAAAGTGTCTCACGCTTTTCAAAAAAACATATAGCAGATTGCTATCGCCGCTATTACGCCGGCAAGGTCGGCGAGCAGTCCGCAAGCCACGGCATGGCGCGTGTACCTCACCCCCACGCTGCCGAAATACACCGCCAATATATAAAAGGTGGTGTCGGTGGAACCCTGGAACACGCAACTGAGCCTTCCCACGAAGGAGTCAGCCCCGAAGGTCGTCATAGCGTCCACCATCATGCCACGCGCGCCGCTGCCCGAAAGAGGCTTCATCAGAGCCGTTGGCAACGCACCGACGAAGCCCGTGTCGCCGCCGCACGCCTCGACGAGGCGTTTCACTCCGCCGACCAGCATATCCATAGCCCCCGAGGCGCGGAACACGCCGATGCCCACGAGTATCGCCACGAGATAGGGGATAATCCTCACGGCGGTCTGGAAACCGTCCTTTGCCCCCTCGATGAAAGCGTCGTAGACGTTCACCTTTTTCCTCGCGCCGGCGAGGATGAAACCCACGATTATGGTCATAAGCAAGATGTTGGCCACCGTGGTGCTCACGGTGTTCATCGCGTCTTTGTCGAGCTGTCCGAAGCCCCACATCACCGCCGCCACGGCAAGGCACATTCCGCCGAGGGTGAGCACCATAACGCGGTTGAGGAGGTTGATGCGCTGGTAGAGGCTCGTGACCACGATGCCGGCGAGGGTGGAGAAGAACGTGGCGAGGAGTATGGGGATGAAAACGTCGGTGGGCTGCGCCGCGCCGAGCTGCGCCCTGTAAACCATGATGCTCACGGGGATGAGGGTCAAGCCGCTGGTGTTGAGCACGAGGAACATTATCATGGGGTTCGTCGCCGTGTCCTTCTTGGGGTTCAGCTCTTGCAGCTGCTCCATGGCCTTGAGGCCGAGCGGCGTGGCGGCGTTGTCAAGCCCCAGCATATTTGCGGCGATGTTCATGAATATGGAGCCTGTCACGGGATGCCCCTTGGGGATGTCGGGGAAAAGCTTTACGAACACCGGGGAGAGAACCCTCGCCAGCGCGTTCACCATGCCGCCGCGCTCGCCCACCTTCATCACGCCGAGCCACAGGGAGAGCACTCCCGTGAGGCCGAGGGAAATCTCGAAGGCGGTCTTGGAGGACTCGAACGTGGAGTTCATCATCGCGGGGAACACCCCGAAGTCGCCCGTGAACACGAGTTTAACCAACGCCACGGCGAAAGCCACGACGAAAAACGCTATCCATATATAATTGAGCACCATAAAATCTTACTTGATTGAAGTATTCTGTTCCTTACAGGTTCGGCTTGCAAATATACTGCAAATTCCCATGACAAGCCACAATGAACACGTATTTATGCAAATTTAGGCTGAAAATCAGCGGCATCAAAAGTAAAATAACTATATTTGCACGTTAAAAGCAACTGTAACAAAACAACAACAATACGACAAGGACATGAAAATCGCATTGATAGGCTACGGGAAAATGGGCAGGATGATTGAGCAGATCGCCCTGGGCCGCGGCCATGAAATAGTGTGTGTAATCGACGTGGACAACCAGCAGGACTTCGACAGCGAGGCGTTCCGCAGCGCAGACGTGGCGATAGAGTTCACCTCGCCCACGGCGGCCTTCGGCAACTACCTCAAGGCTTTCAAGCACAACGTGAAGGTGGTCTCCGGCTCAACGGGGTGGATGAAGGAACACGGCGACGAGGTGAGACGGATGTGCTCGCCCGAAGGGGGGCAGACGCTCTTCTGGGCGTCTAACTTCTCAGTGGGCGTGGCGGTGTTCTCTGCCGTGAACCGTTATCTGGCTAAGATAATGAACGGCTTTCCGCAGTACGGCGTGCGCATGGAGGAGACACACCACATCCACAAGCTCGACGCGCCGAGCGGCACGGCGATAACGCTGGCGGAGGAGATTACGGAGAACATCGACCGCAAGAAAGAGTGGGTGAAGGGGCTGCAGATTAACGCCGACGGCACGCAGAGCGGCACCAACGACGTGAAGGACGACCAACTCGCCATAGAGAGCATACGCCGCGGCGAGGTGCCGGGAATACACACGGTGATTTACGACAGCGAGGCTGACTGCATAACGATAACCCACGACGCCCACTCACGGCAGGGCTTCGCCATGGGCGCGGTGCTCGCGGCGGAATACACAAAGGAACACAGCGGACTGCTCACGATAAGCGACATGTTCAAGTTCTGACCCCGCTGGGGACGGATTATTCTGACATACCATAAACCGAAACAGAAAGAATACAATGATTGACAAGGAAAAACAAAGACTCAACATGAAGGTGCAGTGGGCGAAGTTCGCCGTCGCCCTCGTTCTATACCTGCTGTTCCTCGCATGGGTGAAGAGCTGGCTCGGCCTCGTTGTGGTGCCGTTTATCTACGACGCTTACATATCGAAGAAGATAAGGTGGCAGTGGTGGAAAGACGCCGAGGGACCCACGCGGTTCCTCATGTCGTGGGTGGACGCGATAGTGTTCGCCCTCGTGGCGGTGTATTTCGTAAACCAGTTCTTCTTCCAGAACTACGTCATCCCCTCGTCGTCGCTCGAAAAGTCGCTGCTCACGGGCGACTACCTCTTCGTGTCGAAGGTGAGCTACGGCCCGCGCATACCCGAAACGCCGCTCACCATGCCGCTCACGCAGCACACGCTGCCGGTGGTGAACTGCCAGTCGTATATCAGCTGGCCGCATTGGGAATACCGCCGCGTGAAGGGTCTGGGCAAGGTGGAGCTTAACGACATCGTGGTGTTCAACTACCCCGCCGGCGACACACTGGTGGAGAAATACCAGAACGCCGACTTCTACCGCGACATCTGCTATTCCATGGGCTACCAGTTGCTGGCCGACCGCCCCGTGGACCTGAGCCGCATGAACGCGCAGCAGCAGTACGACTATTTCAAATACGTGTATGACACGGGCCACCAGTATGTGGTGAGCAACCCCCAGCAGTTCGGCGAGATAATCTCGCGCCCCACCGACAGGAGGGAGAACTACGTGAAACGCTGCGTGGGACTGCCCGGCATGACCTTGCAGATAAAGAACCGCACGGTGTATCTCGACGGCAAGGCCAACAAAGAGCCTGACAACGTGCAGTACACCTACAACGTCACGCTCAACCAGCCGCTCTCCGACGACATGATGAAGGAGCTTGGCATCAGCATGGAAGACCTGACGAGCCTGAACCAGAACGGCTACATGCCGCTCACCAAGCGCGCCGCAAAGGCTCTCGCCGAGAACAAGGCAGTGGTGAAGAGCATACAGCCCGCGCCGGAGATGAAAAACGACCTGCTCTATCCGCTCGACAAGGTAACGGGGTGGACGCGCGACAACTACGGGCCGGTGTGGATCCCGAAGAAGGGTGCGACCGTGAAGCTCGACATGAACAACATCGCCATATACGAACGCCCCATCACGGCATACGAGCACAACACGCTGGAGGTGAAAGACGGCAAGATATTCATCAACGGCAAGCAGACGGACAAGTACACGTTCAAAATGGACTACTACTGGATGATGGGCGACAACAGGCACAACTCAGCCGACTCAAGATACTGGGGCTTCGTGCCGGAAGACCACATCGTGGGCAAGCCGATATTCATCTGGTGGTCGAGCGACCCCGACCGCAGGGGCTTCTCGGGCATCAGGTGGAACAGGATTTTCAACATGGTGGACAACATAAAATAACGGAAACCAAAGGATAAAGAAAGGGAGAGACAAGACCTAACGCACGGACAATGCGCAGTTCCATAAAACTCATAACGGCCGTTTGCGCGGCGGCGGCAGTGATGCTGCTGTTCCGCTGCGTGGCGTTCACCGTCTACACTGTGCCGCAAACGGGCATCAAGCCCTGGCTCACGGGCGGCGACAGGGTGCTGGTGAACAGGTGGAGCTACGGACTGCGCACCGGGGGCGAGAGGTTCTTTCCCTATATCCGCTGGTGTCGCAGGACGGCAGGAAAGGGGGAATTAGTTGCCTTCAACTACCCCCTCGACACGCTGCACGCCGTGACGAGCCGCCCCGTACACGCCGCCTTCTGCGCCGCCGCCCCCGGCGACACGGTGATGATAGGCCGCAAGCCTATCGTTACGCCGAGGAAATGCCGCATGGTGGAGGTCACGCCGTGGAACATCAAGCTGCTCTGCAACACCTACCGCATCCACGAGCACCGCGCCGCCGACATACGCGGCGGCAAGCTCTATGTGGACGGCAAGGAGACGCGGTACGCCTATTTCTCGAAGAACTACTACTGGATGAGCGTGATGCCGGGCGACACGTTCCCCGACTCAAGGTATTACGGTTTCGTGCCTGAAGACCACATCATCGGGCGCATCGTGATGATCGTGTATTCAAGGGGCGAGAGCCGCTCGTTCTTCAACAGCTTCCGCAAGGGGCGGTGGCTCAAAAGCCTGTAAAAAGGGGCA
>CAVHWJ010000016.1:16130-19229 GCA_963639565.1 uncultured Prevotella sp.
ATCAGCGACCACGGCAACTGGCGGCACGTTCACTGGAACGCACTGAAGAGCGCGTACGGCGAGTCGCCATTCTTTGAATACTACGCCGACGACATCAAACCGTTCTTCGAGAAACGGTGGGACAGTCTGCAAGACTTCAACCTCGACATCTGCCGCGCCCTGTGCCGGCTTATCGACATCGAACCCGACATATCCCTCACCGACCGCTATATAACGCCCGAGGAGGCACGGGAGGAGGGAATAGACGACTTCCGCGACGCCATACGCCCCAAGCACCCCCTGCCCGACCCCGGTTTCACCCCAAAGGAATACTACCAGGTGTACAGGCTGCGCCACGGCTTCCTGCCCAACATGAGCGTGCTCGACCTATTGTTCAACATGGGGAACGAGAGCGTGCTGTGGCTTTAATTTTTTCCATAAGAAATAACCGAAAGACAATCCCAAAGGAGGATTAAAAAGACAATGGACTACATATTCGAGACAAAGATGATGGTGCGCGACTATGAGTGCGACATCGAGGGAATCGTGAACAACGCCAACTACCTGCACTACGCCGAACACACACGGCACCTGTTCCTGCAAAAGTGCGGACTGAGCTTCGCCGAAATGCACCGCAAGGGAGTGGACGCGGTGGTGGCGAGGATGAACCTCCAGTTCAAGACCCCCCTGCGCTGTGACGACGAGTTCTTCTCCAGGCTCAACATCACCAAGGAGGGAATTAAATACGTGTTCCACCAGGACATCTACCGCGCGTCGGACAACAAACTCAGCTTCCGCGGCGTGACCGACCTGGTGTGCATCGTGAACGGCAAACTCGCCAACAGCGAGGAATACGACGAGGCTTTCAAGGACTATATCAGCAAATAAGGGCATGGCGACAATTCCAGAGGAGACAATCTGCGCCATGACGCTCGCACGGACGAGCTTTTTCCACATCCCGGCGATGAGGGAGCTGTACCGCAGGACAGGCTCTTTCGCAGGGATAATGGAGAACCGCGACAACATAAGGGACATCGCGCCCGACTGCCCCCCGCGCCTCGTATCGTCACTGAAAACAATAGACAAGGTGATGGACCGCGCGCGGCAGGAGGCGGAATACATGGAAGCCAACGGCATAAAGCCCCTCACGATAGCCGACAGCGGTTATCCGCAGAGGCTCAGGGGCTGCAACGACGCGCCCTTAGTGCTCTTCTACAAGGGCTGCGCCGACCTGAACCCCAAGAGGGTGATAAACATCGTGGGGACACGACACGCCACCAAGTACGCCGAAGACCTCATCGCAGAACTGACGGAGAGGATGAAGAAGATTTGCCCCGACCTGCTCATCGCGAGCGGACTGGCCTACGGCGTGGACATAATGGCGCACCGCCAGTGCGTGGAACTCGGCATACCCACGGTGGGGGTGCTGGCGCACGGACTTGACAACCTCTATCCGCCGCGCCACAGGGAGACGGCGGACAGGATGGTGGAGAACGGCGGACTGCTGACGGAGCATTTCACCGGGACGAACGCCGACAAGGTGAACTTCGTGAGGCGAAACCGCATCGTGGCGGGTATGTCTGACGCCACAATCCTCGTGGAGAGCGCGGCGCACGGCGGAGGACTCATCACGTGCCGCATGGCGCAGTCGTACGGCCGCGACGTGTTCGCATACCCCGGGAGGGTGGGCGACAAATACTCCGAGGGCTGCAACAACCTGATACGCGACAACGGGGCGCGCCTCGCCACCTGCGCCGACGACATAGCGGCGGCAATGGGCTGGACGGCCGATGCGGAACTCGCCACGGCGCAGAGGAACGGCATAGAGCGGGAACTCTTCCCGGAACTAAGCGGCGAGGAGAAGGCGGTGGCTGACTGTCTGGCAGGAAGCGACGCCACCCTCAACGGCATAGCCACCGCCACGGGAATCGCAGTGAACAGGCTGTCGGCTATCCTCTTCTCGCTCGAAATGAAAGGCGTGGCGAAGGCTCTCGCCGGAGGGGTGTATCACCTGATAAAGGCGTAAAGGCAGGACATTGAACAGCACATTTGCCATAACGGAAAAGCCGGAACGCATTAAACAAAACCATACAAACAAGAAGAAAATGAAGATAGGAAACATACAGTTCGGCGAAAAGCCCCTCTTCCTCGCCCCCATGGAGGACGTGACCGACATAGGCTTCCGCACGCTGTGCAAACGCTACGGCGCGTCGATGGTCTACACCGAGTTCGTGAGCGCAGAGGCACTGGTGAGGGCGGTGAAAAGCACCGTGAGCAAACTCACGATATGCAGCGAGGAGCGTCCCGTGGGCATACAGATATACGGCAGGGACGTGGAATCGATGGTCGAAGCCGCAAAGATTGTGGAGGAACAGGCGCATCCCGACGTGATTGACATCAACTTCGGATGCCCCGTGAAGAAAGTGGCCGGCAAGGGAGCGGGCGCGGGAATGCTCCAGAACGTGCCTCTTTTGCTCGACATCACACGCAATGTGGTTAAGACGGTAAATACCCCAGTGACGGTGAAAACTCGCTTAGGGTGGAACAATGAGAGCCTGATAATAACGGAACTCGCCGAACAGTTGCAGGACTGCGGCATACAGGCCCTGACGATACACGGCAGGACGAGGGCGCAGATGTACACAGGCGAGGCCGACTGGACGCTCATAGGCGAGGTGAAGCGCAACCCGCGCATCACCATTCCCATAATAGGCAACGGCGACATCACGTCGCCCGAGGAGGCGAAACGCGCCTTCGACGACTACGGCGTGGACGCGGTGATGATCGGCAGGGCCACTTTCGGCCGTCCGTGGGTGTTCAAGGAGACACGCGACTACCTCGACGGCAGGGAGGCCGACGCAACGCTCGATTTCGACAAGAAGCTCGACATACTGGAGGAGCAGCTGCGCATCAACGTGGAGAGGATTGACGAATACAGGGGAATACTACACACGAGGAGGCACCTCGCCGCCAGTCCGATATTCAAGGGCATCCCCAATTTCCGCCAGACGCGCATCGCAATGCTCCGCGCCACCACGGTGGAGGAGCTTATGGCTATTCTCGAAGAGCAAAGGACGCTGCTGCGCTGAGGAAACGTGCAGGACAATCTATGTTCATAAG
>CAVHWJ010000017.1:0-9687 GCA_963639565.1 uncultured Prevotella sp.
GAAAGAATTTCTTTGACAGTCTGCAAATGAAAGGCGTGCCGCTCCACCGCATCATAGTGACAAGCGTGTTGCGCACGCAGGACGACGTGGACCGGCTGCGCACCCGCAACGGCAACGCCACGGCTAACTCGTGCCACCTTCGCGGCACCACTTTCGACGTGTGCTATAACCGCTACACCACCGTGAGCGACCCCGACGGCAAACCGCGCCGCACCGTGCGTAACGACACCCTGAAATGGGTTCTCAGCGAAGTCCTCCGTGATATGCGCCAAAACAACCGTTGCTACATCAAGTATGAGGTGAAACAGGGGTGCTTTCATATTACGGTGAGGTAAGAAAGTGTGTAATGTCTTGATAATCGTATAATGTGTTGTCTGATGAATAGACCTGATTTTTCCGCGATTGTGAATAGCATTGTTGGTGCAAAAATAGACTGCACAAATTCAAGAATGGCTGGTGTCTTGTTGGGATATTCTGATTGTGAACCTTTCGAGGAACTTGTGTTTTGTAAACTAAAGGAGATTTATCCTTCGTACGTTTTCAGACAATATGAATACTTGAGTGATATGTACACTAAGCATCCGAAAGACATCACATCGAATCATAGACTGTCAATGCTTGATTCGCCTACGGCTTTGTTCCTGCTTTTCAATAGTGAATCTGCGACAAAATACTGGAACTTGAACGAATTGTTGGGGGAGAGACGAGAAAAGGCATCTGGAATTTTGTATTGTAAATCGGGCGTTTATGATTTTATTGATGTCAAGACCCGTAATGTCTCGAAGAACGCACAGGCTCCTAATATAATTTCCGCCTTCAAGTTGGCAAATGCTTGTGCAATAATGATAGACAACGAAGAATTTGATGACATCGCCATGGACTACATCGAGATTGACTGGGTGGAGGAAGGCGACAAGTTGCTGTGCGTGGATGCCCATCACTGCGATTTGTTCAAGTCGCATCCCGACAAGTTGTATATCAACTGGGCGGCGGCGTTGCAAGTGCAGTTTCATGTCTGCGAACTTGACCAGTCGTGGACAGGAACGAAGCGGCAATGGGCAAAGGAATATCTGAAAGTTTTTGTGGAAAGTGCGGAACACCGTTGCCAATATATGCATAGCCAGTACATAGAGCCTTTCCTGAAATATATCGACAGATAAGCATAGACAAAGGATCTTGGGCAACGCCCAAACAAAGCCAAGCCATTTACGTGTTGCAAACGGGCTGTTTGGCATCCGTAAATGGCTTGGTTAGTGTTTGTGAATAGCCTGTTTGCGATTTGCAAACGGCTCAGGCGTTATTTCCTTTCCAACGCAACGACGTTTTCCACGTGGGGAGTGTGGGGGAACATATCCACCGGCTGCACTGCCGTTACCCTGTATTTGGCGTCGAGCAACTGCAAGTCGCGGGCCTGTGTGGCAGGGTTGCAGCTCACGTAGACGATGCGCTCGGGTTCGGCGCGCAGGATTGTGTCCACCACGTCCTGGTGCATTCCGGCACGTGGCGGGTCGGTTATTATCACGTCGGGTCTGCCGTGGGCGGCGATGAACTCGTCGTTGAGGATGTCCTTCATGTCGCCGGCATAGAACACGGTGTTGTCGATGCCGTTGATGTTGGAGTTCACCTTTGCGTCCTCAATTGCTTCCGGCACATATTCTATTCCAATCACCTTCTTCGCTTTTCCAGCCACGAAATTGGCGATAGTTCCTGTTCCGGTATAGAGGTCGTAAACCACCTCGTCGCCGGTGAGCCTGGCAAAGTCGCGCGCCACGGAATACAGGTGGTACGCCTGTTCGGTATTCGTCTGGTAGAAACTCTTTGGACCCACTTTGAATTTCAGTCCCTCCATAGTTTCATAGATATGGTCGTTGCCCTTGAAGACGCTTATTTCAAGGTCGCCGAACGTGTCGTTGCATTTCTGGTTGTCCACGTAGAGGAGCGACGTGATTTGCGGAAAACTGTCGGCAAGGTGCTGCATCAGCGACATTGCGCGCTGTTCGTCGCCGTCCTCGTCGTAATGGAACTGCACGAGCACCATCCACTCGCCGGTGTTGGAGTTCCTCACCATAACGTCGCGCAGCAGCCCCACTTGGTTGCGTATGTCGAAGAAAGACATTCCGCTGCCGATGGCGTAGTCGCGTATGGAGTTGCGTATCTCGTTCTGCAAACCGTCCATGAGGTGGCATTTCTCTATCGGCAGTATCTTGTCGAACGCCCCGGTGATATGGAAACCGATGGCTCGCATTTCGCCAGCCGGCTCACCAGTGGCGATTTCCTCCTTTGTCATCCAACGTTTGCTGGAACACCCGAACTCCAGTTTGTTGCGGTATTCGCGTGTTTTCACCGAACCGAGAATGGGGGAGAACTCAGGCAGTTCCACCTTGCCAATCCTCGTGAGCTGCTGGTACACCTGTTGCTGCTTCATTTCGAGCTGCTTCTCGTAGGGCAGAATCTGCCACTTGCATCCGCCGCACACGCCGAAGTGTTGGCAGAACGCCTCTTCGCGTATGTCGCTCTTCTTTATGAAGCGTATCACCTCCGCCTCGCAGTAACTGTGTTTCTTCTTTTTCACCTGAAGGTCCACGACATCGCCGGGTACGCAGAACGGTACGAAAATAACCATGTCGTTCACTCTCGCCAAGGCTTTGCCCTCGGCGGCACAATCAGTGATTGTGACTCCCTCCAGTATTGGTAGCGGTTTCTTCTTCCTTGCCATAATGTTTCTGTTATTCGCTGCAAAGTTACAACAAATGGGGGCAATCGGCAAAAAAATGTACGTCTACATTTCCTTTGGCGTGAACCTGAACCACGCCACAAGGGGCAAGTGGTCGCTGAAGCCGCCTAAGTATTTGTAGCCGTAGAATGTGCGGAAAGGCTTGACTCCGCCGTACTGCTCGTCTTTTTCCAAAAGGAAAGGCAAGTCGTTGAGTAAGCACTTGCCGAAATGCGGTTGCATACCACCACTTATAAGAATATGGTCTATCGACGACCAAACGCCGCGGTATTTGTAAGTTCCTTTCGCCCCGTGAGAACCTGTCACGTTTGCCGACACTTCCGTGAGACCGTTGCCTGTAAGATAGAGTAGGGACTTGTCCTCCGACCCGTCGTTGAAATCCCCCGAAACGATAATCTTTGGGTCTGGGTGCAACGACCTTATGGAGTCTATGCTCGCCATTAGCCGTTTCATCACCGCCATACGGTAGGGGATGGTGGGGCGTTTCCCTGCGAAACGGCTCGGGGCGTGGACTACGAACACGTGAAGCGTGTCGCCGCTGATCACCTCGCCTGAGGCATAAAGGATGTCCCTTGTGGGGCGCATCCCTTCCGTGGGGGCTACCCTTATCGGGTAAGAGCCAATAAGGCGGAATGTCATCGGCGAATAGAGCAGGGCGTTGTCGATGCCGCGGAGGTCGGGCGAGTCGGTCATCACGTATTCGTATCTTACGTTGCGCAGCGGCGACCGTTTCGTTAGGTAGTGCAGCACGGTGTCGTTCTCCACCTCGCACAGCGCGATGAGGTCGGGCGGAACGGAAATTCCGTCTTCGTTCTTCGCACTACACGCAAGAAGTTCCTTGGATATGTTCCTCAGCTTGTTCCAGAACTTGTTTCTGTTCCAGTGCCTCGGACTGTCCTCCACATACTCCAAGTCCTGTTTCAGCGAGTCGTGGGCGCAGTCAAAGAAATTCTCGCAGTTGAGCTGTACGAACGTGAATATGCCGAGAAGTAGGGAACTGACCATTGTGGGATGCGCCTTACAGGTTGGACTTGATGTTTTTGCGTATCTTGTTCAGATACCCCTTCATCGCGTCAGCGTCTTTCCGTTTGATGATGTCGAGCAGTTCGTTCATCTCGTCGCTGATTTTCTCAATCTGTTCCGGCGTATTGGGGTTGAAGAGGATTTCCTGCAACAGGTAGTCGTCCTCGTTGAGCACGCCCTTGGCAATCTGCATGTGGCGTTTGAACGTCGTTCCCGGAGCGTCCTGGTGCTTCATCACAGCGGCGAAGACGAACGTGCTGACGAATGGGATGCTCAGTGAGTAGGCCACTATGCGGTCGTGCTCCTCGAAGGAGTATTCGTAGATGTTGAGACCGATGCTGCCGTAGAGGTCTTTGTAGAATATCCGCCCCATGTAGTCGCCCTCGTTGATGATGATGGCGTTCTCCTGCGAGAGCTGGTTGAGGTTGGCGAACGTGGGTCCGAACATCGGGTGGGTGGACACGTAGCGGTGTCCGCAGTGCTCGTAGTATTCTTTTAGTCCGGTCTTCACCGACGAAATGTCGCTCAGTATGCAGTCGGCCGGCAGATACGGCATCACCTCGTCAAAGGCGGGGATGGTGTATTTCACCGTCACTGCGTTGATCACCAGCTCCGGCTTGAAATCCCTAATCTCGTCGAGGGAGGTGAACCGCAGCGTGTTGTATGTGAATTTCAGCCGTTTGGGGTCTTTCTCGAAGACCGCCGTTTCGTGGTTGAAGCTGAGCAAGTCGAGGAAGAAACTCCCCATCTTGCCAGCTCCCAATACAAGTATTCTCATAATCGTTTACGCGCTTTGTCGGCAGATACCTTACTTGTTGATTATCTCCATCTGCTGCCTTACCGACTCCTCGTGTATCGCCTCGAATACATCCTTGACGAACGACGGATCCATGCCGCACAGAGAACCCTGCGCGCCGCGCTTTTCGAGGATTTCGCTGTAACGCGATGTCTGGAGCACCGTCATGTTGTGTTCTTTCTTGTACTGTCCGATTTCCCTGCACACGCGCATGCGTTTCGACAGCAGTTCCATGAGGTCGTTGTCGAGTTCGTCAATCTGTTTGCGCAGTTCCTTGATGCCCTCGGTTGTTACATTCTCGTCGCGTATTGTCAGCAGGTTGAGTATATAGTCGAGCACTTCCGGCGTTACCTGTTGTTTCGCGTCGCTCCATGCGCTGTCGGGGTCGCAGTGGCTCTCCACGATAAGTCCGTCGAAGCCCAGGTCCATTGCCTGTTGGCAGAGCGGGGCGATGAGTTCGCGCCGTCCTCCGATGTGGCTCGGGTCGCAGAAAATCGGAAGGTTGGGGATGCGGCGGCGCAGTTCGATGGGAATCTGCCACATCGGAAGGTTGCGGTATATCTTGTTGTCGAAATTAGAGAAGCCGCGGTGTATGGCGGCCAGACGGTTAATGCCGCTCTGGTTGATGCGTTCCATTGCGCCTATCCAAAGTTCGATGTCGGGGTTCACAGGGTTCTTCACGAAAACCGGAACGTCCACGCCTTTCAGGGAGTCGGCCAACGCCTGTATGGCGAATGGGTTTGCTGTGGTGCGCGCACCTATCCACAGGATGTCGATGCCGTATTTGAGGGCGAGTTCCACGTGCTCAGGCGTGGCGACCTCGGTGGTGATGAGCATACCTGTTTCCTCCTTCACTCTTTTCATCCAAGGCAGGGCAGCCTCGCCGTTGCCCTCGAAGCCTCCGGGTTTGGTGCGCGGCTTCCAAACTCCCGCACGGAAGATGTGGCACCCCTTTGCGGCGAGCTGCTTTGCCGTTGTCATCACTTGTTCTTCTGTTTCGGCGGAACACGGTCCGGCTATGACGAAGGGTCGCTCGTTGTCGCTCGGCAACCCTAATGGTTTAAGATTCAATTCCATGTGCTGTATGTTTTTAGTTGTTAATCAATTTATAAAACCGTTTCGGTGTAAAATATTGAATTTTATTTCTTTATCATCGCTTCGCTAATCCTTTCCGCAGCGGCTTCCAGCTTGTCCTCTTTGGCGCAAAGGGATATGCGTATGTACCTCTCTCCGTTAGCCCCGAAGATATGTCCGGGGGTGATGAAAACCCTCGCCTCATGGAGTACCTTTTCGGTGAGTTCCTCAGCGGACTTATAGCTGTCGGGTATTTTGCCCCAAAGGAACATCCCCACCTGTTCCGGGTCGAACGAGCAGCCGAGCAGCCGCATTATCTTTTCGGCGTATTTCCTTCGTGCGGCGTATGTCTCGTAGTTGGCTTTGTTGTGCCATTCCTCATCGTTGTCGTAAGCTGCGGCTGCGGCGAGCTGGATGCCGCGGAACGTGCCCGAGTCGATGTTGCTCTTCACTTTCAGAATCCACTGTATGAAGGTCGGGTTGGTGGCGCACAGTCCCACTCGCCATCCCGGCATATTGTGGCTCTTGCTCATAGAGTTGAGTTCGATGCAGCAGTCCTTTGCCCCCTCCACCTGAAGCAGCGACATGGGGGTGCGGTTGAGGATGAACGAATAGGGGTTGTCGTTCACCACCACGATGCCGTGCTTCTTGGCGAACGCCACGAGTTTGCGGTATGTCTCCATCCTTGCGTTAGCCCCGGTGGGCATATTGGGATAGTTCGTCCACATCAGCTTCACACGGCTCAGGTCGTTTTTCTCGATTTCATCGAAGTCGGGCTGCCAACCGCTCTCCGCCCTCAGGTTGTATTTCACCACCTTCGCTCCGAGAATTTTACTTAGCGACGTGTATGTGGGGTAGCCTGGATCCGGCACAAGCACCTCGTCGCTGGGATTGACGAAGGCCAGCGTGATGTGCAGTATGCCCTCCTTGCTGCCGATGAGCGGCTGGATTTCGGTGTCGGGGTTCAAGTCCACGCCGAACCATCTTTTGTAGAACCTCGCCATGGCGTTGCGCAGCTCGGGCGTGCCGCAGGTGGGCTGGTAGCCGTGAGCCGTGTCCTGCCGCGCCACTTGGCACAGCGTCGTTATCGTCTGTTCCGACGGCGGCATGTCTGGGCTGCCAATGGCGAGGCTTATCACGTCCTTGCCCTCGGCGTTCATCTTCGCCACCTCTTTCAGTTTGCGGCTGAAATAGTATTCAGTCACCAGTGAGAGCCTTTCGGCGGGCTGTATTTTCATGTCATTTGCTTTTGTCATCGTTATAGTTGCCTAAATTGATAAATTCGCTTGTAAGGGGCTTCACCGCCTCCAAACTCAACTTGTACTGTTTGTAGTCGCCGTAAGACAGGTCGATGTAGAACCTGTATTCCCATTCCCTTCCGATTATGGGGAGCGACTGTATCTTGGTGAGGTTAATGCCGTAGAACATGAAGATGCTCAACACCTTGGCGAGGCTTCCGCACTCGTGGCCTATGGTGAACGCCAGACTGGCCTTGTCGGTGGTCTCCTCGTTTCTCAGCGTGTCCGCCTCGCCGTCTTTCGTCACCACGAGAAACCTCGTGTAGTTGTGCTTGTTGTCCTCAATGTGTTCCTCCAGCACCTTCATCCCGAATTTACGCGCCGATTCGGCGTTGCATATCGCCGCCTGTCCCCTCAGCTTGTTCTTGGCTATGTGCATTGCCGCCCCGGCCGTGTCGTCAGCCTCCACCGCCTTCAGACCCGGGTGTCTCTCCAGGTATTTGCGGCATTGCATCAGTGCGACGGGGTGGGAGTGAACCTCGTGTATCGTCTTCCATGAATCTTCGGGTAAGCAGCAGATACTGTGGGATATGTGCAGCTTCTGTTCGCCCGCTACTTTAAGTCCGCTGGAGCAGAGCAGTTCGTAGTTGTGCAGCAGGGAACCGGCAATGGTGTTCTCTATGGCCACCACGCCGAGGGTGTCGCTGTCGTTCTTCGCGTGGTCGAACACTTCCTCAAAGGTGCTGCAATATATCAGCTGCGTTTCCTCGCCACTGAAAAACATCCCTGCGGCTATCTCGTGGAAGCATCCCTCAAATCCCTGTATCGCAATTTTCTTCATTTCTCTTGTCTTTGTTAAATTGAAAATCCCCGTCTTATTGGGTATAAGGCGGGGACTGGAGTGTATAATCTTTTATTGTTAAGATTTCTCTGTTTAAGTTGAACTCTACACGCAACTTCCCGCCTTGCAAATCCATGCAAAGTAGTAGTAAAAATAACCGAAAGCTGCAAATAGTACGTTCATCGTTCTGTTTCTTTTGAATTATTGTGCCGCAAAAGTATAACTATTTTCCGTAACGGCAAAACAAATCATAAGAAAATTCGCATAAATGTTTTCAATGTGATGCTTGGCAAGGCGTGGCGTATGCTTGTCTTTGTGTTACGCTGCGCTTTCTCCCATGCTATGGCGGTTAATATTCGTCAATGATTTCCCGTTTTGACCGTGATTTCTTCCCTCGTGTATATTGGTTTTAGATTTTATTTGATTACCTTTGCAACGTTTTTGACAGTCAAATTTTTTATTCAATAAAATATTTATGTATTTTATCCTATTTATTACCGTTATCTTGACGGCAGTTGTATTGGTCGTTGGAGCATACGTGGTTGCGAAACTCGTGGGTCCTCGTTCGTACAATCCGGTGAAGGGACAGCCCTTTGAGTGCGGTATTCCCACGCGCGGCACCTCGTGGCTGCCGATGCACGTGGGTTACTACCTCTTTGCCATCCTCTTCCTGATGTTCGACATCGAGACCGTGTTCCTCTACCCTTGGGCTGTGGCAGTCAAGCAGTTTGGGCCGATGGCACTTTGCAGCATCGGTTTCTTCCTGTTAGTGTTAGTGTTTGGCCTTGCTTACGCATGGCGGAAAGGAGCGTTGGAATGGAAGTGAGAAAACCCGTTATCAAGAGTATTCCTTACGACGAGTTTAAGGACAACGAGACGCTCGAGAAGATTGTGGAGCAGCTCCATGAGGGCGGGTGCAACGTGGTGCTCGGTTCCCTCGACCAGGTAATCAACTGGGGTAGGAGCAATTCGCTCTGGTCGCTCACTTTCGGAACAAGCTGCTGCGGTATCGAGTTCATGTCGGTGGGCTGCGCCCGCTACGACTTCTCGCGCTTCGGCTTCGAGGTGACGCGTAACTCCCCCCGTCAGGCCGACCTCATCATGTGTGCCGGAACTATCACCAACAAGATGGCTCCCGTCTTCAAGCGTCTCTACGACGAGATGGCGGAGCCTAAGTATGTGGTGGCTGTCGGCGGATGCACCATCAGCGGCGGACCTTTCAAGAAGAGCTACAACGTGGTGCGCGGCATCAGCGAACTTGTGCCGGTGGACGTTTACGTGCCGGGATGCCCTCCGCGTCCCGAGGCTATTCTCTATGGCATGATGCAGCTTCAGCGCAAGGTGAAGGTGGAGAAATTCTTCGGCGGAGCGAACCACAAGATGACCCGCGAGGAGAAAGAACTTTCAATGGGCAAGGGTGGTCTGCGCGGCCTCAGCAACGAGTACCTGCAGGACACGCAGAAACTGGGACACAAAGAGCCGATTATCGTTACCGACGTGCCTGAGGATTTCCGCGTGGGCGATTTGACTGGTGACGCCGGGAAACAAGAAACTGTATAATATAATAAGGTATAAGACATGAAACTTAACAACATAGAACTCACATTCGAGGACTTCGCCACAGAGATGGCAAAGCTGAAGAACGGGAAGCATTTCGACTACCTTGTTACTATCATCGGCGAGGACTTCGGGGAAGAGGGTCTCGGGTGTATATACATTCTTGAAAACACTGTCAACAACGAGCGTTGCTCCGTGCGCACCATCGCAAAGAAGGTGGACGGCAGCGATGTGGTGCCTACGGTGGTGAACCTGTGGAAGGATGCCGACCTGCTTGAGCGCGAGGTGTTCGATTTCCTTGGCATCAAGTTCCTGGGGCATCCGGATATGCGCCGCCTGTTCCTCCGCACCGATTTCAACGGTTATCCCCTGCGCAAGGACTTCGACATGAGTCCCGAGGCAAACAAGTTCCCGCTGACCGACG
>CAVHWJ010000017.1:9758-18335 GCA_963639565.1 uncultured Prevotella sp.
CTGTTTGACGACGACGACTATGTGGTGAACATCGGTCCTAACCACCCTTCAACACACGGTGTGCTGCGTCTCCAGACTGTAATCGACGGAGAGACCGTTAAACGTATTTACCCTCATCTGGGGTACATACACCGCGGTATCGAGAAGATGTGGGAGGGCATGACCTATCCGCAGACATTGGCTCTCACTGACCGTCTGAACTACCTCTCGGCTATGATGCACCGCCATGCTTTGGTCGGCGTAATAGAGGAGGCAATGGGGATTGAAATATCCGACCGCATACGCTACATCCGAACCATTATGGACGAGCTGCAGCGTATTGACTCCCACCTTCTTTTCCTCGGCTGTACCGCTCAGGACCTCGGCGCGCTCACGGCGTTCCTTTACTGTATGCGCGACCGCGAGCACGTGCTCAACGTGATGGAGGAGACTACGGGCGGACGACTTATAATGAACTATTACCGTATCGGCGGACTTCAGGCTGACATCGACCCGAATTTCGTGGAGAACACCAAGAAGCTCTGCAAATATCTGCGTCCGAAAATTCAGGAATACCTCGACGTGTTCGGCGACAACGTGATTACCCACAACCGTCTTGTGGGCGTCGGTCCGATGGGCAGGGAAGACTGTATCAACTACGGCGTGACAGGTCCTGCCGGACGTGCCGCAGGGTGGAAGAACGACACGCGCAAGCGTCACCCCTACGGTATGTACGACAAGGTGAAGTGGGAAGAGATTACCATGACGGGATGCGACTCTATGGACCGCTACTATGTGCATATCAAGGAACTCTACCAGAGCCTTGACATCATCGAGCAGCTTATCGACAATATCCCCGAGGGCGATTTCTACATCAAGCAGAAGCCTATCATCAAAGTGCCCGAAGGACAGTGGTATTTCTCTGTTGAGGGAGCGAGCGGCGAGTTTGGAGTCTATCTCGATTCAAGGGGCGACAAGAGTCCTTACCGCATGAAGATGCGCCCAATGGGTCTCACGCTGGCCGGCGCGCTCGACAAGATGCTCCGCGGACAGAAGATTGCCGACCTCATCACTACGGGTGCGGCTATCGACTTCGTGATACCTGACCTCGACAGATAACAATAAACTTAAAACATTAAGCATTACAAAAAATGTTTGACTTTAGTATAGTAACAACATGGTTCGACGCTCTTCTCCGGCAGACCCTTGGTCTCGGGGATTTCCTGTCGATACTTATCGAGTGCGTGCTGGTGGGCGTGCTGCTCCTTGTGGGCTACGCCGCGCTGGCAATCATCTTGATATTCATGGAGCGTAAGGTTTGCGCCTATTTCCAGTGCCGTCTCGGTCCGATGCGTGTCGGTCCGTGGGGCGTGTTCCAGGTGTTCGCCGACGTGCTCAAGATGCTCATCAAGGAAATCTTCGTTGTGGACAAGGCCGACAAGCTGCTCTATTTCATCGCTCCTTTCCTTGTGATTATAGCTTCTGTCGGCACGTTCTCGTTCCTCCCGTGGAACAGGGGGGCTGAGGTGCTCAACTTCAACGTGGGAGTGTTTCTCCTCACCGCAGTGTCGAGTGTCGGCATCATCGGCATCTTCCTTGCCGGTTGGGCGAGCAACAACAAGTACAGTGTCGTGTCGGCAATGCGTGGCGCGGTTCAGCTTATCTCCTACGAGATGTCGCTTGGCCTGTGTCTGATTACCGCCGTGATACTCACTGGCACCATGCAGGTGTCTGGCATCGTGGATGAGCAGACAGGTCCTTGGAACTGGCTGATATTCAAAGGTCACGTTCCTGCCGTTATAGCTTTCCTTGTGTTCCTCGTGGCTGGTAACGCCGAGGCTAACCGCGGTCCGTTCGACTTGGCTGAAGCCGAGAGCGAGCTTACCGCCGGCTACCACACTGAATATTCGGGTATGGGTTTCGGATTCTACTATCTGGCTGAATACCTCAACCTTTTCGTTGTGTCGGGTGTCGCAGCCACTGTATTTCTTGGCGGTTGGGCGCCTGTCAATATCGGCATCGCTGGTTTCGACGCGGTGATGGACCTTATCCCGGGCATCGTGTGGTTCTTGGGCAAGACGTTCGCGGTGGTTTGGCTGCTCATGTGGGTGCGCTGGACATTCCCGCGTCTCCGCATCGACCAGATACTGAAGCTTGAGTGGAAATATCTCATGCCTCTGTGTCTTGTAAACCTCGTGCTTATGACAATCATCGTGGCATTCGGATGGCACTTTTAATTGAAGGAGGAAAAGAATTATATGGAAGATAACAAAAAATCATATTTCGGAGAAATCGGTTCGGCGGTGAAGACCCTCGCCATCGGCATGAAGACCACCCTTCAGGAATACTTCACGCCGAAGAGCACGGAGCAGTACCCCGAGAACCGCAAGACCACTCTCCATGTGTCGGCGCGCCACCGCGGTCGTCTCGTGTTCACACGCGACGAGAACGAGAACTACAAGTGCGTGGGCTGCACACTGTGCGAGAAGGCTTGTCCGAACGAGACGATAAAGATTACTACCGAAATGGTGGAAGACCCCGAAACGGGCAAGAAGAAGCGCAAGCTCGTGGACTACCAGTACGACCTTGGTGACTGTATGTTCTGCGAACTCTGCGTCAATGCCTGCAACTTCGGCGCGATACATTTCACCAACGATTTCGAGAACGCCGTTTTCGACCGCGACAAACTCGTGCTGCACCTCGACAAGGAGGTTTACAAGGGCGGCAGTCTGCCTAACCTCATCGACGGCGGCGCGCCAATGGAAATCGGAAAGTTTAACACCAAAACAAAATAAGGAGGACATAGAGAAATGGCTAATATTATAATGTTCGGCATTTTCGCCGTCGTCATTCTTGGTTCGGCGATAATGTGCGTGGCTACAAAGCGCATCATGCGTGCCGCCACGTTCCTGCTCTTCGTCCTCTTCGGCGTTGCGGGACTTTATTTCATCCTCGACTACACGTTCCTCGGGGCTGCGCAGATAAGCATCTACGCCGGTGCCTTGACAATGATGTATATCTTCGCCATCCAGCTCGTGGGCAAGCGCACGCTGCAGGGACTTGTGGAACACGTGAAAGGCAGCAAGGCCGTTGGTGCGGCTGTCGTTACTGTGGCGGGTTTCCTCACCGTGGCTCTCGTGCTTCTGAAGAACGATTTTCTCTTCAGGGCTTGCGAGGTGGCAGACAAGGAAGTCCCCATGGACGTGATTGGTTCGGCTCTCGTCGGCAGCGACAAGTATCAGTATGTGCTGCCTTTCGAGTTCATTTCGGTATTCCTGCTGGCTTGTATTATCGGTGGTATAGTTGTTGCACGTAAAGAAAAGGAGAACAAGTAATTATGGTACCAGTAGAATGTTATTTTGTGCTCAGCGCACTGTTGTTCTTTATCGGCGTTTTCGGTTTCGTCACACGCCGCAACCTGATAGCGATGCTTATCTCCGTGGAGCTTGTGCTCAACGCCGTGGACATCAATTTCGCCGCTTTCAACAGACTGCTCTTCCCAGAGGGTTTCGAGGGCTTCTTCATGACTCTCTTCTCTATGGGTGTAAGCGCGGCTGAAAGTGCAGTGGCTATCGCTATCGTTATCAATGTTTACCGTAATTTCCACAGCGATCAGGTGAACAGTATAGAAAACATGAAATATTAATGTATTATGGATTATACATATTCTTTGTTGATACTACTCTTGCCTCTGCTGAGTTTTCTCGTCATTGGCTTGCCCGATTTCGCGGGAAACAAGTATGCATGGTCGCATAAGACTGCCGGCCTCATCGGTACCTGTTCCATCGGACTGGTCACGGTGTTGAGCTACATCACCGCGTTCCAGTATTTCTCTGCGCCGCGGCTTGCCGACGGCACGTTCGCGACAGTCGTGCCGTACAACACAACGTGGCTGCCACTCGGCAACCTTCATTTCGACCTCGGCATCCTGCTCGACCCCGTGTCTGTGATGATGCTGATTGTCATTTCCACCGTCAGCTTCATGGTGCATATCTATTCGTTCGGATATATGCACGGCGAGAAGGGTTTCCAGCGTTACTACGCCTACCTCTCGCTCTTCACCATGTCAATGCTCGGACTCGTGCTCGCCACAAACATCTTCCAGATGTATATGTTCTGGGAACTTGTGGGTGTAAGCTCGTATCTGCTCATCGGTTTCTACTACGGTCTCCACGCTGCGGTTCACGCCAGCAAGAAGGCTTTTATCGTGACGCGTTTCGCCGATATGTTCTTCCTTATCGGTATTCTTATCTTCGGATATTATACGGGAAGCTACAATTTCTCGTTCACCGGGACTGAAATAACCTACGGTGCCGGAGCACAGGTGTTCTCTACGGTTGATACGGCTCGTGCCGTGGCTGCCGGCGGTTGCATCCTGCCCACCGCCCTCGTGCTTATGTTCATCGGCGGTGCCGGTAAGTCGGCTATGTTCCCGCTCCACATCTGGTTGCCGGACGCAATGGAAGGTCCTACGCCTGTTTCCGCGCTTATCCATGCCGCCACGATGGTGGTTGCCGGAGTTGTGCAGATTGCCCGTCTCTTCCCGATTTGGATTGAGTACGCTCCTCAGGCAATGGAGATTGTGGTTTACGTTGGCGCGTTCACGGCGTTCTATGCTGCTGCCGTGGCTTGTGCGCAGAGCGACATCAAGCGTGTCCTCGCGTTCTCCACGATTTCGCAGATTGCGTTTATGATGGTCGCCCTCGGCGTTTGCTTGCCCGGTCACCATGCGGTGCTCGACAACCACGCGCAGCTTGGTTACATGGCTTCGCTGTTCCATCTCTTCACTCACGCCATGTTCAAGGCGTGTCTGTTCCTCTGCGCTGGATGTATCATCCATGCGGTTCATTCCAACGAGATGTCTACAATGGGCGGTCTCAGGAAGTATATGCCTATTACCCACGCCACTTTCCTTGTGTCGTGTCTGGCTATCGCCGGTATTCCGTTCTTCTCGGGTTTCAGCTCCAAGGATGAGATTATAACGGCTTGCTTTGAGCACTCTTCTTTCATCGGTTGGTGGATGACTGGTGTGGCTGCGATGACGGCGTTCTATATGTTCCGTCTGTACTACGGCATTTTCTGGGGTACTGAGAACAAGGAACTCCATGCCGAGCACACTCCCCACGAGGCTCCTGCCACCATGACTTTCCCGCTCGTTTTCCTGAGCATCATAACAGTTGGGGTAGGGGTGTTCACCACTTTGGGCGGTTTCCTTGATTGGAACTGGACAAGTTTCGGTGCTCTCGTCAGTGCCAGCGGTACGGCTTACACAGTTCATTTCGACCCGAAAGTGGCTGCGACTTCTACGGTGATTGCCGTTATCTCTATCGCGCTCGCCACATATATATATAAAGGTGAGAAGCAGCCGATTGCCGACAAACTCTATGCGGCTTTCCCCCGGCTCCACCGTTGGGCTTACAAGCGTTTCTACATGGACGAGGTGTATATGTTCGTTACCCACAAGATTCTGTTCCGCTTCGTTTCAAAGCCGGTTCAGTGGATTGACGAGCATATCATCAACGGTCTTATCGACTTTACCGCTTGGGGCGCAAACGAGGCCGGCGAGACGATCCGTCCGTGGCAGAGCGGCGACGTGCGCCAGTATGCCGTGTGGTTCCTCACTGGTACGGTAGCATTAACATTAGTATTACTTAGCATTTTATAACGTGATATGAGTATATTAAGTGTATTCGTAGTAATTCCGGTATTGATGCTGCTCGGCCTTTGGGCTGCACGCGACGTCAAACAGGTGCGGGCTGTGATGGTCATCGGGTCATCATGTCTGCTGGCAATGTCGGTTTGGCTGACATTCCATTTTATCGGTGAGCGTGCCGCAGGAAACACCGAGGAGATGATTCTCCAGGCTTCCACCGTTTGGTTCGCCCCCCTGCACATTAGCTATGCTGTCGGTGTGGACGGCATTTCGGTTGTCATGCTTCTCCTTTCGAGCATTATCGTGTTTACGGGAACTTTCGCTTCGTGGAAGCTGCAGCCGCTGACTAAGGAGTTTTTCATGTGGTTCACCCTGCTTTCAACGGGTGTCTACGGCTTCTTCATCAGCATCGACCTCTTCACCATGTTCATGTTCTACGAGGTTGCCCTCATCCCCATGTATCTGCTCATCGGCTACTGGGGTTCGGGCAAGAAAGAATATGCGGCTATGAAGCTGACCCTCATGTTGATGGGCGGTTCGGCTCTCATTATCCTCGGACTTGTGGGTATCTATTTCTTCAACGGTGCTTCTACGATGAACATCCTTGAGATTGCCCACAACAACCATATTCCGGTGATGGTGCAGAACTGCCTCTTCCCGTTTGTGTTCATCGGTTTCGGTGTGCTCGGTGCGCTGTTCCCGTTCCACACTTGGTCTCCTATCGGTCACGGTTGTGCGCCGACGTCGGTTTCCATGCTTCATGCAGGAGTGCTGATGAAGCTCGGCGGTTACGGATGCTTCCGTATCGCCATGTTCCTTCTGCCTCACGCCGCACAGGATTTGTCCTGGATATTTCTTATCCTCACCACTATCTCTGTGGTTTACGGCGCGTTCTCGGCTTGCGTGCAAACTGACCTCAAGTTCATCAACGCCTATTCGTCGGTGTCTCACTGCGGTCTCGTGCTTTTCGCCCTGTTGATGATGACTAAGGTGAGCTGCACGGGTGCTATCCTTCAGATGCTCTCGCATGGTCTTATGACGGCTCTCTTCTTTGCCCTCATCGGTATGATTTACGGCCGTACTCACACGCGTGACATCCGTAAGCTGGGCGGATTGATGAAGATTATGCCGTTCCTCTCCGTGGGGTATGTCATTGCCGGTCTCGCCAACCTCGGTTTGCCCGGCTTCTCTGGCTTCATCGCTGAAATGACGATATTCAACGGCTCTTTCGAGAACCCTGATACTTTCCACCGTTGCTGCACTATAATCGCCATTACCTCTATTGTGGTTACGGCGGTGTATATCTTGCGTACGGTCGGATTTATCCTCTTCGAGAAGGTGAAGGACGAGCATTACCTCACGCTTACCGATGCCACTTGGGATGAGCGTTTCGCCGTGTGCTGCCTCATCTTCTGTGTGGCAGGTCTCGGTTCGTTCCCGATTTGGGCGAGCAACGCTATCAGCGATGCCGTAGGACCGATTCTCAATGTTGTAACTAACTTCTAAATTACCAGTAGGACAAGATATGGATTATAGTCAGTTTTTCAATATGATACCCGAGGCCGGGCTTATCGCCCTCCTCGTGATAGTGTTCCTTGCCGACCTCATTGTGAGCGGCGAGAAGAAACACTCTGTTCTTAGCCTGCTGACGGGTGTCCTTCTGTTGGGACAGGTGGGGCTGTGCTTCTTCGCCAAACCGGCTGAGGCGTTCGGCGGAATGTATGTCACCACCGCGGCTGCCAACGTGATGAAGGTTATCCTCACCACAGGTACGCTTATCGTGCTCATCATGTCGCAGTCATGGCTGCAATTAAAGGATGTGAAGAACAAGGAGGGGGAGTTCTACGAACTGCTCCTCAGCACCCTGCTCGGTATGTACATGATGATTTCGTCAGGGCATTTCGTGATGTTCTTCCTCGGTCTGGAAATGGCGTCAGTGCCGATGGCGTGTCTCGTGGCTTTCGACAAGTTCAAGCAGAACTCTGCCGAGGGTGCCGCTAAGTTCATCCTCACTGCAACGTTCTCAAGCGGTGTCATGCTATATGGCATCAGCTTTATCTACGGTGCTGCCGGAACTTTGTATTTCGGTGACGTGGCAGAGCATATTAGTGCTTCGCCGCTTACTGTTATGGGACTGGTGTTCTTCTTCAGCGGACTGGGTTTCAAAATCAGTCTCGTACCGTTCCATTTCTGGACTGCCGACACTTATCAGGGCGCTCCGACACCGGTTACCGGCTATCTGAGCGTGGTTTCCAAAGGTGCTGCCGCCTTTGCATTGATGACTATCCTTATGAAGGTCTTTGCGCCCTTGGTGGAGTATTGGGAGTATCTCATGTATATCGTGATTCTCCTCACTATCACCGTTGCTAACCTTTTCGCCCTTCGTCAGAAGGAACTCAAGAGGTTCATGGCTTTCAGTTCTATTTCTCAGGCTGGATACATCATGCTTGCGGTTGTGGGCAACAATGCAATGGGACTCACGGCCCTCATGTACTACGTGCTTATCTATGTGGCAGCCAATATGGCGGTGTTCACTATAATCAATGTGGTTGAGACACGCGGAAACGGCACAACGATGATGAACTGCTACGACGGTTTCTATGGTACAAATCCCAAACTGTCGTTCCTCTTCACCCTCGCGCTGTTCTCGCTCGCAGGTATTCCGCCATTCGCAGGAATGTTCTGCAAGTTCTTCGTGTTCATGGCAGCTGCCGAAAACGGTTCCGTACTGGCATACGCAGTGGTGTTTATAGCTTTGCTCAACACCGTACCGTCACTCTACTACTATCTCAAGATAGTGAAGTGTATGTATATTAACCAGACCGATACCCCTCTGCCTGAGTTCAAAAGCGATTGCAGTACACGTCTTGCACTCACCCTCTGCGTAGCCGGTGTATTGCTCTTCGGCGTTTGCAGCTGCGTCTACGACTGGCTCGCCGCCGCCG
>CAVHWJ010000018.1:0-3419 GCA_963639565.1 uncultured Prevotella sp.
TTAAAGCAGTTCCGGCAACTGAAAGAGTTTCATGCTGTTGCTGCCTTTGATTAGGATATACTGTCCCTGCGGCTTGCACTTGGCTATCTCAGCCTTCACGTCGTCCACGCTGTGGAACTTGCGGTAACGGCAGTCGGTCTTTCCGAAATTGTCGCCAACGAGCCACACGTTGTCAAGTCCGGTTTCAGCGAGGAAATCCACCACCTTCTGGTGCTCCTCGTCGCTCACGCCGCCAAGTTCGCCCATGTCGCCGAGTATCGCCATTTTGGGCGATACCGCCATGTCGCGGAAATTCTCCAGCGCGGCGCGCATGCTCGTGGGGTTGGCGTTATATGTGTCCACTATCAGGCGGTTGCTCGCCGTCAGTTCAAGCTGCGAACGGTTGTTCGTAGGCACATAGTCAGCCAGAGCCTCGCTCACCAAGTCCTCTTTCACGCCGAAATGTATTCCGATGCACGCCGCCGCCAGCATATTGTAAACGTTGTAGCTGCCGATGAGGTGGGTCTGCACTTCGTGGAACGCCCCTTGGCTGCAGTTCCAGCGGAACCTGAGGTAAGGCGCGCAGTCAATCACCTCGCCGCTCACTTCGAGCGAAGGGTCGTTGGTCGTCGTGCCGTATTTCACGAGTTCCAGTCCGCTGGCGATGCTCTGCAAGTATTTGTTCTCATTATGGATAAACACGAAGCCGCCGTTGTCGCGGATGTAGTCGTAGAGTTCGCCCTTTGTCCTTATCACTCCCTCGAAAGAGCCGAAGCCCTGAAGGTGCGCACGCCCCACGTTTGTTATCAGTCCGCAGTCAGGCTCCACGATGTCCACCAGCGTCTTGATGTCGCCCGGGTGGCTCGCCCCCATTTCCACCACGGCGATTTCGTGTTCCGGGCGGAGGCGCAGCAGTGTCTTAGGCACGCCGATGTCGTTGTTGAAATTCCCCTGCGTGTACAAAACCTTGTATTTCTTCTCCAAAACTGCCGCCACGAGTTCCTTTGTCGTCGTCTTGCCGTTGGTCCCCGTTATGCCGATAATCTTGGTGCCGAGGTGGCGGCGGTGGTAGTTGGCGAGTTGTTGCAGCGTGTGGAGGCAGTTGTCGCATAGGATATACCTCGCGTCGCCCTCCGCCACGGCTTCTTTCTCGTCCACCACGGCGTATGCGCAGCCCTTTTCGAGAGCCTTTGCGGCAAAGGCGTTGCCGTTGAACGACACCCCTTTGAGGGCGAAGAATATGGAACCTTCGGGACAGTCGCGGCTGTCGGTCGTCACCACGGGGTGCTGCTCGAAGATGCTGTACAGTTGTGAGATTTCCATAATGAACCTAATATTGTGTTTTGTCGTGCAAAATTAGGAAAAAATAGTCACACGGTGAAGGTTTTGGCGATAATAATTCCCGACCGCGAAAAGTTTGGCGGCTACGGAGAATATGCGTATATTTGCGGTGGAAATACAAGACAACCGCATTATGGAGAAGAAACAAGTCATAGAAGCGATGCACAACAAATTGCACGAGATAGACCCCGAGGCAAAGGCTATCCTGTTCGGTTCCAGGGCAAGGGGAACGGAAAAGGAGGGCAGTGACTGGGATGTGCTTGTCCTTCTCGACAAGCCAAAGGTTACGCTTCAGGACTACGACAAGTATTCCTACCCACTACGGGAATTGGGATGGGACATCGACGAAATCATCAACCCCGTTATCTTCTCGCGCAAGGAATGGGAGGATAACCGCTGCACACTGTTCAACCACAACGTGACAAGGGAGGGGATAGCGATATGACAAAGGGACAACTTTCTGACGCGGACAGAATGGAGGTGGTGAGATACAGGTTGGAAAAAGCCAACCGCACCTATCAGGAGGCTGTCGGGTCTATCAATAGCGGCTATGTGGAAACGTCAGCCAACCGCTTGTATTACGCCGCTTATTATGCGGTGTCAGCCTTGCTCATTTCCTACAAATACGAAGCCAGCACCCACAATGGCGTAATCCAAATGTTCGGGAAAGCGTTTCTCAAAAGCGGAATCATTGACAAGAGATATGGCAAGACCTTCAACCAACTGTTCTCTTTGCGTTTGACAGGCGACTACGAAGACCGCCACATCCTTGACATGGAAACGGAAGTGATGCCGTTGGTAGAGCCGGCCAAGGAACTGATAGACCTCGTGTCAGACTTGGCGAGGAAGCAGATTTCTTTGGATTAAACTGCATCACTTTCTCGCGATTTCCGCCCCCACAAAGCCCCGATGTCAGATTTGTTTTCAGTTATTGATATATTTTAACGGCTGGCGGTGCAATATAAGGTGAAATGGGTTGTTATTAAGGTGAAAAAGATAAGGCGCAAGATGAAGATTGTGATTATCTTTGCATCGTAGATTTTTTCATGGCTCACTGCATTATAGCGATATATGCAGGGCAAAAGATTTTTTATACGTTCCTTTTATAAATATGTCTATTAATTGTTTGTGTCCGGTGTGGTTGTGAAACCGCGCCGGATTTTTTTTGCATTTGAATTTCGTTGCAGCCAGTTTGCCAAAGCGTGTTGTTACCGTCAAGGGCGGATTTGTCCGTCGCCCTCCACAATCCACTTGTAGGTGGTGATTTCTTCGAGAGCCATGGGACCGCGCGGCCCGAGTTTCTGCGTACTAATCCCTATCTCCGCCCCGAGGCCGAACTGCGCCCCGTCGGTGAAGCTCGTAGGGGCGTTCCAATACACGCACGCCGCGTCCACCTCCTGCTGGAAGCGTCGGGCGGCTTCCGCGTTTTCGGTGATGATACATTCGCTGTGTCCCGAACCGTAACGGTCGATGTGAGCGATGGCCTCGGAGAGAGACTCAACGGTGCGCACGGCGAGTTTGTAGTCCATGAACTCCGTGCCGAAATCCTCCGCCGCGGCGTGGAAGAGCAAGTCCTTGCTGTATCTGCCGTCGAGCGCGGCGAAGGCTTCCTCGTCGGCATATACCTTGACGGATTTCCCCTCCGTGGGACGGAGCAGTTCGGGGAGATCGGCAAGACGGCTGCGGTGGATAATCAGACAGTCGAGGGCGTTGCACACGCTCACGCGGCGCGTCTTGGCGTTGCACACAATCCTTGCGCCCTTCGCAGTGTCACCGTCCTTGTCGAAATACGTGTTCACCACCCCCGCGCCGGTTTCGATTACAGGCACACGGGCGGTGTCCCTGACGAAGTTGATGAGTTTCTTGCCGCCGCGCGGTATGCACAAGTCCACATACCCCACGGCGTTGAGCAACGCCGCCGTTGCCTCGTGGGTCGCCGGCAGCAGAGCCACGGTATTTTCGTCGATACCATCCGCCGCCAACACCTCGTGGATGAGGGCCACCGCCTCGCGGTTGGAGTTGTCGGCGTCCTTTCCGCCTTTCAGAATACAGGCGTTGCCGCTCTTCATGCAGAGGGAGAAAACGTCGAAGGTGACGTT
>CAVHWJ010000018.1:4049-6623 GCA_963639565.1 uncultured Prevotella sp.
CTCACGGCGTGGTCGCCACGGAGTTTCTCGGCGGCCTTGGCGTTCACCGTCACCGTGCCTTTGGCGAAACTCGTGCTGTGGGCGATCCATTTCTTTATCGCCCCTGCCGGCTGTGGGTTGGGCGGAAATTCGGTGTGCGGCGTGTCCTGCGGCTTGTCTTTCAGGTCGATGAGGATGTTTTGGCGGTTGCCGTTGGCGATGATTGTCCTTATCCCCTCGTCGGCCACGCGCCGCGCGATGCTGCATTTGCTCGTCATGCCGCCGCGCCCCATGGAACTCTTCTCCGTACTGATGTATTCGTCGAGGCTGCGTCCGGGCGCGACAGTCGGTATCACTTTAGACCCCGGGTCTTTAGGGTTGCCGTCGTAGATGCCGTCCACGTTGCTCAGGATTATCAGTTCGTCGGCATCCATCATTGAGGCGATAAGTCCGCACAGTTCGTCGTTGTCGGTGAACATCAGTTCGGTGACGCTCACCGTGTCATTCTCGTTCACCACCGGCACCACGCCGTTCTCAATCATCACCTCCATGCACGCCCTTTGGTTGAGGTATTCACGGCGTGTGGCGAAGCTCTCCTTCATGGTGAGGATTTGTCCGATGTGCATGCCGTGCTCACGGAACAGGTCGTAGTAGAGGTTGATGAGTTTCACCTGTCCGATTGCCGAGAACAACTGCCGTTGCTGCACGCTGTCGAGTTTCCTCGACACCTGCATTTCGCCCCTGCCCCCAGCCACGGAACCGGATGAAACGAGGATAACCTCGTCGCCACGGCGGCGCAGTTCGGCGATCTGGTCCACGAGGGAGGACATCCTTGTGACGTTTAGTTTGCCGTCGCTTCTTGTCAGCACGTTGCTGCCTACTTTTATCACTGTGCGCATGATGTTGTCGTTTTAGGTTTGTCAGTCCACGAGTTCGTTGGTAAGGATGCTCTCGAGCAGTTCGCCCGACAACCTCAGCCGGAACTCACCTTTAATCGCCACGGATATGCCGCCGGTCTCCTCAGAAACCACGATAGCTATCGCGTCGCTGTCCTGCGAAATGCCCAGTGCGGCGCGGTGGCGCAGACCGAGTTCCTTTGGTATGTCGATGCTGTGGCTCACGGGCAGTATGCAGCCGGCGGCGAGGATGCGCCGCTTCGCCACCACCATTGCGCCGTCGTGCAGGGGGGAGTTCTTGAAGAATATGTTTTCGATGAGCCGCTGGTTGATGTTGGCGTCGATCAGGTCGCCTGTCTCCACGATGTCGTCGAGCGACACCATGCGCTCAATCACGATTAGCGCGCCCACCTTGCCGCGGCTCATGTTGATGCACGCCATGACGATAGGCATGATGGCTGTCTTGTCCATGCCCTTCTTGTTCTTGTTGCCCGACGAAAAGAATTTCATGAAGCCCCTCATGCGCTGGTGCGCCCCCACGGAGTATAGGAACTTGCGTATCTCCTCCTGGAAGATGATGATGAGGGCGATGACGCCCACGCTGACGAGCTTGTCCATGATGCTGCCCAAAAGGCGCATCTCGAGCACCTGGCTCACGAAGAGCCACACGATGACAAAAACTATAATGCCGATGAAGACGTTGAGCGAACGCGACTCCTTCATCAGGCGGTAGAGGTAGTAGAGCATCAGTGCCACGCACAGGATGTCTATGATGTCTTTTATTCCGAATTCAAACATTGTTATTGCGTTGTTCAGACATTGTTCTTTTGGTTGTATAAGTTCAGGGCAAATCCCTTTAGTCCTTAGGCTGCTTCAGGCACTCGCCCACAATCTTCACCGTCTCCACACACTCCTTCACGTCGTGGACACGGAGAATAGACGCACCCTTCATCAGCGAAATGGCGTTAATCGCCGTAGTGCCGTTGAGGGCTTCGGCCGGAGAGGAGTCAAGCAGCTTGAATATCATCGACTTGCGCGACACGCCCACGAGCAGGGGCAAATCGAATACTTGCAGCCGCTCCATGTTGTTGAGCAACTTGTAGTTCTGCTCCAGCGTTTTGCCGAAGCCGAAGCCCGGGTCGAGGATGATGTCCTTCGCCCCGAGGTCGCGCAGCTGCTGTATCTCACGGGCGAAATTCATCATTATGTCGCCCATTTCGCCGTGGGTGGACATGAGGATGTATGGCACGCCTAACTTTGCTGCCATGCGGAAGATTGCGGGACAGCGGTTGTCGTCGGTCTCGCTCTCGCCGTTGGGGTTCGTCGCGTCGGCGCCGCCGAAAGCACCGTTGATGTTGCCCTCCGACACGTCGTTTATTATCGCCGCGCCGTATTCCTCCACAGCCATTTGAGCCACCTCCGGACGGAACGTGTCGATGCTCAACACGGCCTCCGGCTGCTGCCCCCTCACGGTTTCGAGGGCGCGCCTCATGCGGTGCATCTCCTCGTCGGCGGTCACCTGAGCCGCCCCGGGACGTGTGGAGAAAGCCCCGATGTCGATGATAGTGCCGCCCTCGGCGATAATCTGGTTCGTGCGGCCGGCGATTTCCTGTTCCGTCTGTTTGCGGCTTCCTGCATAGAAGGAGTCGGGCGTAACGTTGAGGATGCCCATCACCTGCGGTGTGGAGAGGTCGATGAG
>CAVHWJ010000018.1:6866-18231 GCA_963639565.1 uncultured Prevotella sp.
TAGAGGATGCCGATTGACTGCGCCTCCACCTTGCCGTCCTTTTTCCCTGTCTTTATGCTGAGGTCGAGGTTGATGTACCGTCCGTTCCTGCTCTTCCATGCCGAACTGAGCGACACGGGGTCGGTGGGGTATGCGGCAGGGGAGGCGATATTGAACTTTGTCACCGAAGGCACAAGCACGCGGCTTGCCGTCACCGGTTCTATGGTGGTGGAGGCGGTCGCCGCGGATGGGATCTTGTAATAGAGCAATGCGCGGTAGACGGAATCCTTGGCCGTCATCCAGCTTTCCTTCACCGCCGGCGATAGATACAGCGTCGCGCCGTCGTCGGTGGTGGCTTGCGCCGCCGCGCCGTCGCCGCCGGTGTGCAGTTCGGCGAAATCCGCCCTGAGATACGAAAGACTGCCGTCGCCAGTGTCGTAGCCGTCTCTGCTGCAAGCCGTGAGGGCTGTGGCGAGCGCGGCGGCAATGGCGGCGGCAGTGACTGTATTGTTTCTTCTGTTCATCGGCATATTCCTTTCATCGGCACCTGTCGTGCCGTTCCGTTGTCATGCCTTGGCGGCGAGCTGGTTTCTGGCCGGGTTGGCGTACATGGTGAGCATCCGTTCGGTGAGGAACGCCTCGTCCTTTCCCGGTATGTCAATCTTGGCCAACTGCCCGGCGATGTACCGCTCAAAGGCCGCCTTCTCCTGCGCCGTGTATTTGTCGGCGTGGGCGGCTGTGCCGTCGAGGGTGTCGAGGGCGATGTAGTTGTTGGGGTACAGGCGGTAGTTGCGGAAAATCTCGCTGTCGATATGCTCCGCGATGATGTCAAACACCTTCGTCTTGGGCGTGTCGGCAGGGAGGTTCTGGATGAACGCGTCGATGCAGGGCGCGCAGTGGTAATGCACCCTGCCCTTGTAGCCCAATATCCCCGTGCGCATGCTCTCCACGTCGTCGGCGGCCGACTTCTTCCATCCCGGCGTGTCGCGCTTGAGCTGGAACTCGGCGGCCTTGAGGTAGTCGCAGGGGTCGAACTCGTAGGAAATGGCGAGCGGCGCGATGTGCAGCTGGAGCAGCCGTTCGAGGGGCTTGCCCTCGCCGCCCATGGCCATCATCTTGAGGATAGCCGGCTGCGTGCGGTCGTTGGAGTCCTTGGCGCGCCCCTCGCGCTGGGCAATCCACACATTGTCGTTCTTCTCCTTTATCACGAAGTGCATGTATTCCGCCATCTTCTTGCTCGCCATGAGCATTTCGCGCGGCGGAAGGGACCGCTGCACGATGAACGACTTGTTGAGCCTAACCAAGTCTTTAACCCACGGCAGCGAGAGAAGGTTGTTGCCGATGGCAATCTCGCACGTGGTGTTGAAGCCGGCGTCGTAGAGCAGTTTGTCGAGCAGGGCGGAGTCGAGCACTATGTCGCGGTGGTTGCTCACGAAGGTGTACCGCCGCTTCACGTCCACCGCCGTGGCGTCCATGTCGAGACCGTCGCTTGCCTTCGCCATGAGTTTCTCAAGGAATTTGTAGCAGAAGGCGAGTTGGAAATCGAGGCTCGTCTTGCATTGCTGCATCTGCGCCTTTATCGCCTCCACGGGAACGCCGGGGTAGAGGAATGAGAGCACTTGGCGGAACTGCGGGTCGGCGGTGAGCCGCTCGTAGACCTCCGGCAGCTCTTCGGGTTCGAAGGGCCTTATGTCGTCGTAGATGGATGGGATAGTCATGTTCCTGATATTTTTAAAGGCTGAACTATGTTATATATATAAAGGTGGCGCCGTGTTTATCTGAACTGGTTTTCCACAATCTCCGTGAGCACGTCGGTGATGTTCAGTCCGGCGGCCTTCACCTGCTGCGGGATGAAGCTCGTGGCGGTCATTCCCGGCGTGGTGTTCACCTCAATCATGTTCACCTTGTCCACCGGCTTGCCGTCGCTTCCCGTGCCGCGGCTGATGATGTAGTCGATGCGGATAAGTCCGTTGCAGTGCAGGATGTCGTAAATCGCGCTCGTTATCTCCTTCACCCTCTCCGTTGTCTCCTCGCTGAGTCTTGCCGGGGTTATCTCCGTCACCTTGCCGTTGTACTTGGCGTCGTAGTCGAAGAACTCGTTTTGCGTCACCACCTCTGTTGCGGGCAGCACCACGCTCTTCTCCCTCGTCTTGTAGCAGCCTATGGAGATTTCCGTTCCCTCGATGAATTTCTCCACCATGATGTCGTCGCTCTCCAGTATGGCCTTGCGGATTGCCGGGGCGAGCTGGTCCTTGTTCTTCACCTTCGACACGCCGAAGCTGCTGCCGTCGGCCGCCGGCTTGACGAAGCACGGCATGCCTATCTTCTCCTCGATCTCGTCGTCGCTCACGAGTTTCTCGTAGCCCTTGCGGATGAGCAGGCTGTCGGCCACGCTCACGCCGTAGCCGCGCAGGTACTGGTTGAGCACGAACTTGTTGAAGGTCATCGCCTCGACGAGCACGCCGCTGGTGGAATAGGGCAGATGGATTAGTTCAAAATAACCCTGCAAGATACCGTTCTCGCCCGGTGTGCCGTGAATGGTGATATAGGCGTATTCGAAGAACACCAGTTCGCCGTTCTCCTTGAACGAGAAATCGTTGCGGTCGATGGGGGCTGTGGTGCCGTCGTGGAGTTCCACGTGCCAGTCAAGACCTTTCATGTCCACGATATACACGTTGTAGCGGTCTTTGTCGAAGAAAGAGTAGAGGCCCTGTGCCGAGCGCAGGGACACGTCGTGTTCTGATGAGTCGCCACCGCAGACGATGGCTATTGTCCTTTTCAACTTTTTCATAATGATATGCTGTTGGTTTTTTCCTTGTTTTCTTTATATGGTTTATTGTAAATGACGAAGCCGGTCACTGCATTTCCGCGTCGTCGCCCTGCCGCCGTCTCCATTTGGCGAGCAGCGCGGCCATGTCGCCGGGCAGTTCCGAGGTGAAGTCCATCTGCTCGCCAGTGGTGGGGTGAACGAAGCCGAGCGTGCGGGCGTGGAGGGCCTGACGTGGGCAGAGGGCGAAGCAGTTGTTGATGAACTGCCTGTAACTGCCGCACCTCTCGCCGCGGAGTATCTCGTCGCCGCCGTATCTCTCGTCGCTGAAGAGCGGATGCCCGATGTGCTTCATGTGGGCGCGTATCTGGTGCGTGCGCCCCGTTTCGAGGATGCACTCCACGAGCGTTGTGTAGCCGAAGCGTTCCATCACGCGGTAGTGCGTCACCGCCGTCTTGCCGATGCCCGAGTCGGGCGGAAATACCGTCATGCGCAGCCTGTCCTTGGGGTCGCGCCCGATGTTGCCCTCGATGCGCCCCTCGTTTTCGGCGAAGTTGCCCCACACGAGGGCGTTGTAGCTGCGGTGCGTGGTCTTGTTGAAGAACTGCAGTCCGAGCTTTGTCTTCGCCAGCGGCGTCTTCGCCACTACGAGCAGTCCGCTGGTGTCCTTGTCGATGCGGTGGACAAGTCCCACTTCGGGGTCGTTGGGGTCGTAGCCCGGCACGTCCCTCAGGTGCCACGCCACGGCGTTCACGAGCGTGCCGTGGTAGTTGCCGCAGCCCGGATGTACCACCATTCCGGCGGGCTTGTTGATGACCATCAGCTGCTCGTCCTCATACACCACGTCGAGCGGTATGTCCTCAGGCTCGATGCTGCTGTCGTGCTGCGGACGGTCGAGCATGAGCGTTATCACGTCGAGCGGCCTCACCTTGTAGTTGCTCTTCACGGGACGGTCGTTCACGTGAACGAAACCCTGGTCGGCGGCCTTCTGTATGCGGTTGCGGCTGGAGTGCTGGAGCCGTTCGGTCATGAACTTGTCGATGCGCAGCGGCACCTGCCCCTTGTCCACCACTATGCGCAGGTGTTCGTAGAGCTGGTTGTCCTCGTCTTCGGCGAGTTCGTCAGTCAGTTCCGGCTGTTCCGGTATATGGTCTGTCATTTTATGCTTTCTCTATATTATAATTAGCGTTGGCGGCTTACTGTTCCGGTCCTGTCACCACCTCAAACTCGTCTTTCTCGCCCTCCGCCTCGGCGGTCTCGCGCTGCCGGTGCCTGTAAAGCGAGTCGGCTCCGGAATATTCCGGGTCGGTGTATGTGATGTCGTCGTCGAGCCCCATGCCTCCGTCGCCCACCTGTATCGTGAGCACTTCGTCCACCGACACCTTCTCGCCGTTGTGGAGGTTCCGTCCGCGGCACGTCACGCCGTAGACCCACTCCTTCTCGCCCGGCACATACTGCGGCGGGCCCACCTTGAAGCCCATCGCAACGAGGTTCGCCCTCGCCTCGCGGTAGGAGTTGTTGTCTATGATGTCGGGCAGCGTTATCATCGGCGAGTGTCCGGAGTTCACTATCACGTAGATCACCCTGCCCCTCTTCACCTTCGTCCCCGGCTCCGTTATCTGTTCCAGGATGCAGTCGGGCGGCAGCGTGCGCACATACCCCGTGTCCGTCACCTGTATCTCCAGGCCGCGGTTCGACAGCAGCTGCTCGGCGTCGCTGAATAGCTTGTGCCTCACGTCGGGCACCTCGATTTCTTCGCCGTGATGGGTGTAGAGGTCGAGTCCGAACTTCGCGCCCAGGCACAACGCCGCCACGACTGCCGCCATGGCCGCTATGTTGGCCCAGAACTTTCCGCTCATCAGTTTCTTGAAGAATTCGTTTGCTGTCATTTTCGCCTTGCTTTTGTCAAAGTACCTCGCTTTGTTTTTATCAAAGCACAAAGATAATACAAATCGGGGAGTGCGGAAAGAAACACGCTGAAAAAATGGCGGCGCGGCGCAAAAACACGCCGCTCTCCCGTGGCTTTGCCGGGGGCAGACCGCCGCTCCGCCAACCGTCCATCGGACGAAAGACGGCCGTTCATCGGCCGATGGACGGCTGGCAAACAGCCCTTTTCTGAGAAGTGCCGTGCGCCTCAACGCAAAAACGGGACTGCAGAACATAATCCTGCAATCCCGTTTCCGGCGGAGCGACAGTGGCGCGTCCGTGCCGAAGGCTTAGTATTCGCGGTTCTTCGCGATTTCCTTCTTTGTCTCCTGTGCCAGCACCTCGAAGAAATTGTAGTGGAGAATCACCGACAATTTCTGCAAGTCCCTTGTGTTCACGTATTCCTTGCTGAATATCTTATACAAGTTTGTGCGACTGCAGTCCATTTGGGCGGCAAGCCATACACAGGTATGAGCCCTTTCTTTCAATTTTGCTTTAACAAGCTTACCAACATGTAACATAACGGTCTTATAAATTAGTTATTTGAATCAAGCCCTTTTGTGCCGTAATCGCGCCACGTGTGCAAACGCTGTGTTTCCACGTTCCGCCGCGGCGCGTATTCCGTAACGCAAAAGTACGAATTTTGTGATATTATCGTCACACTTTCCGCCGCCAAACCTATTAAAAAAACTGAAAAAAGACGATATTCATACATTTTGGGGCTGTTTCCGTTCACGATTGCCGCCCGAGAGGCGCAAAAAACCGTCGGCGAGGGGGCGTAATACAACATAATTGTGTATTTTTGCAATGTTATACAAACCCTAAAAAGGCAGAATATGAAAACATTTCTCAACGTAGACGACATCGGCGACCTGAGACAGGCTCTCGCGGAAGCCAAAGAGATAAAGGAAAACCGCTTCGGCTATCAGCAGCTGGGCAAGAACAAGACGCTGCTGATGATATTCTTCAACAACAGCCTCCGCACGAGACTGAGCACGCAGAAGGCGGCGATGAACCTGGGCATGAACGTTATCGTGCTCGACGTGAACGCCGGGGCGTGGAAGCTCGAGACGGAGCGCGGCGTGATAATGGACGGCGACAAGAGCGAGCACCTGCTCGAAGCCATCCCCGTGATGGCGAGCTACTGCGACATGATCGGCGTGCGCAGCTTCGCCGGACTGACCGACCGCGAATATGACTATGCCGAGACGGTGTTCAACCAGTTCGTGAAATACAGCGGCAAGCCGGTGTTCGCAATGGAGACAGCCACCGTGCATCCGCTCCAGGCCTTCGCCGACCTTATTACAATAGAGGAGCACAAGACTAAGGCTCGCCCCAAGGTGGTGCTCACGTGGGCGCCCCACTGCCGCGCACTGCCACAGGCCGTGCCCAACTCCTTCGCGCAGTGGATGGTGAAGGCCGACGTGGACTTTGTGATTACTCATCCCCACGGCTACGAGCTTGACCCGGCGTTCACCGCGGGGGCGCGGATAGAATACGACCAGATGAAGGCTCTCGAAGGGGCTGACTTCGTGTATGCCAAGAACTGGAGCTGCCCGGGTGTGACGAACCCTGCCGACTACGGCAAGATTATCTCCAAGGACATGGCGTGGACAATCGACGACGCCCACATGGCTGTGACCGACAACGGCAAGTTCATGCACTGCTTGCCCGTGCGCCGCGGACTTATCGTAACCGACAGCGTGATAGAAAGCCCCAACTCGCTCGTAATCCCCGAGGCGGCGAACCGCGAAATCTCCGCACAGGTGGTGATAAAGAGGATGCTGGAAAACGCATAGCCAAAAAAACTCAACAAAAAGATTTTGCCTTAGAAATAAAATTCTTAATTTTGCAAGGTAACAGCGATGCACACAGTCTACACCGCCCAAAAGAAACAGAACATTAAACGATATACTTATTAAAAATACACAGAATTCATGGATTTAGTACAATCAATCATCGAGCGCGCCAAAAGCAACAAGCAGCGCATCGTACTCCCCGAGGCTACCGAGGAGCGCACACTGAAAGCAGCAGACCAGGTGCTGGCTGACGACATCGCTAACCTTATCCTTATCGGCAACCCCGACGAGATTCACTCGCTGGCTGAAAAGTGGGGGCTGAAGAACATCGACAAGGCCACACTCATCGACCCCGAGAACAACCCCAAGAGCGAGGAATACGCGGCTCTGCTCGCTGAACTGCGCAAGAAGAAGGGCATGACAATCGAACAGGCCCGCGAACTCGTGAAGGACCCTCTCTATCTGGGCTGCATGATCATCAAGACGGGCGATGCCGACGGACAGATTTCGGGTGCCCTCAGCACCACCGGCGACACACTGCGCCCGGCTCTGCAGATTATCAAGTGCGCCCCCGGCATCACTTGCGTGAGCGGCGCGATGCTCCTCATCACCAAGCAGCCGCAGTATGGCGAGAACGGCGTTCTCGTGGTGGGCGACGTGGCGGTTACTCCTATGCCCGACGCACAGCAGCTCGCTCAGATTGCAGTTTGCACAGCGCAGACTGCCAAGTCGGTTGCCGGTTTCGCCGACCCGCGCGTGGCAATGCTCAGTTTCTCTACCAAGGGTAGCGCGAAGCACGAGGTTGTGGACAAGGTGGTTGAGGCTACGAAGCTCGCCAAGGATCTCGACCCCGCGCTCAAGGTGGACGGCGAGTTGCAGGCCGACGCGGCTCTCGTGCCGTCGGTGGGCGAGAAGAAGGCCCCGGGCAGCGACATCGCAGGAAAGGCAAACGTTCTCGTGTTCCCCTGCCTCGAAGTGGGCAACATCGCATACAAGCTCGTGCAGCGTCTGGGCGACGCGGTGGCTCTCGGTCCTATCCTCCAGGGCATCGCGCGTCCCGTGAACGACCTCAGCCGCGGTTGCTCCGTAGACGATATTTATAAGATGGTTGCCATTACCGCTTGCCAGGCAATGGACGCAAAGAAATAAATTAAGAGTGAAGAAACAAGAAAAATGAAGATTTTAGTACTGAACTGCGGAAGTTCATCAATAAAATATGCGCTCTATGACATGGACAGCAAGACTGTCATGACATCGGGCGGCGCGGAGCGCGTGGGACTCGACGGAGCGTTCGTCAAGGTTAAACTCGCCAACGGCGAGAAAAAGACTATCATGCACGACATCCCCGAGCACACCGAGGGAGTGAAATTCATATTCAGTCTGCTCACCGACCCCGAGATTGGAGTGATTAAAGACCTCAAGGAGATTGACGCCGTGGGCCACCGCATGGTTCACGGAGGGGAGAAATTCAACAAGAGCGTGCTGCTCACCGACGAGGTGCTCAAGGCTTTCGAGGCTTGCACCGACCTCGCCCCGCTCCACAACCCGGCTAACCTCAAGGGCGTGCGCGCCGTGCAGGAACTGATGCCCGGACTGCCCCAGGTGGGCGTGTTCGACACCGCCTTCCATCAGACGATGCCCAAGGAGGCTTACATGTATGCCGTTCCCTACGAACTGTATGAGAAATACGGCGTGCGCCGCTACGGTTTCCACGGCACCAGCCACCGCTACGTTTCGCAGCGTGTGTGCGAATACCTCGGCATCGAGGCTGAGGGCAAGAAAATCATCACCTGCCACATCGGCAACGGCGGTTCCATAGCAGCTGTGAAAGACGGCAAGTGCGTGGACACCTCAATGGGTCTCACGCCGCTCGAAGGCTTGATGATGGGTACGCGCAGCGGCGACATCGACGGCGGAGCAGTCACCTTCATCGAGAAGAAGCTCGGTCTCGACGCCGACGGTATGTCGAACCTCCTCAACAAGAAGAGCGGACTGCTCGGCGTGTCGGGCATCTCTTCTGATATGCGCGAGATTTTCTCTGCCAACGAGGCCGGCAACGAGCGCGCAAAGCTCGCCTTCGACATGTACTGCTACCGCATACGCAAGTATGTAGGCTCTTACGCCGCCGCCATGAACGGCTGCGACATCATCGTGTTCACCGCCGGCGTGGGCGAGAACCAGGCCGATATGCGCCAGAGCGTGTGTCAGGGTCTCAGCTTCATGGGCGTGGAAATCGACGTGGAGAAGAACAAGGGCATACACGGCGAAGAGGCTGTTATCTCTACTCCCGAATCCAAGATCAAGGTGGTTGTGATACCTACCGACGAGGAGCTGATGATTGCTTCCGACACTATGGCCCTGCTGTAAGGCTACTATGCGCTCTGCCCTTCGGCAAGGCGCACAGAAATGATAAAGCGGACTGCGATTTTCCTTTCGCAGTCCGCTTTTTTGTTTCTTCTTTTTTGGGGGAAACGCCGTGCGCCGCCCTTACATCTTGCTCTCGCCCTCCACGTATTCCTCAAGGAACAGGTGCTCGCCGTCGAACACCACGTAGGAGAACTGCCATATCCAGTCGCCCAAGATTATCATCTTCACCTTCTTCGAGAGGTTCAGGTCAAGCTCGATGTGGCGGTGTCCGTAGATGTAATAGTCGATGTCGGGGTGCGCGCGCATATACTCCTTGGTGTAGCGCACCAGGCACTCCCTGTCCTCGCCCATATACGGCGGCTCCTTGCCGTCGGCGCGCTTCATGCGGCTGCGCTTCGCCCACTGCAGACCGAACCACATCCCCCACCGCGGGTGTATCATGCTGAAAAGCCGCTGGCACGCCTTGCTGTGGAACATCCCGCGCAGGAAACGGAATTTCCTGTCGTTGTCGCCCAGTCCGTCGCCGTGGGCCAGGTAGAACACCTTGCCGTAGATTTCCGCCGTCTCCGCCTTGGTGTGCAGCGTCACGCCGCACTCCTCCTCAAGGTAGCCGTACATCCAGATGTCGTGGTTGCCCGTGAAGTAATGCACCTCCACGCCCATGTCGGTCAGTTCCGACAGCTTGCCCAAGAAGCGCGTGTAGCCCTTCGGCACCACGTACTTGTATTCGTACCAGAAGTCGAACATGTCGCCGAGCAGATACACGGCGGCTGCCTTGTGCTTTATGTCGTCAAGAAAGCGCACCAGTCGCCTCTCGTGCATACGGCTGTGGTCAATGGCGAGCGAACCGAGGTGCGCGTCCGACAGTATATAAACGTTTTTCATAACAGCCTCCTTCCCTTCGAATTAGTCCAGTCCCATTTCCAGCCTTGCCTCCTCGCTGAGCATGCTCTGGTCCCACGCCGGCTCGAACACGAGGTTCACGTTCGCCGATTTCACGCCCTCCAGCGCGTCCACCTTCTGCCGCACGTCCTCGAGGATGAAGTCGGCTGCCGGGCACGATGGCGCGGTGAACGTCATGTCGATGTCCACGTTCCCCTCGTCGCTCACCTCCACCTTATATATAAGTCCGAGGTCGTATATGTTCACGGGGATTTCCGGGTCGTACACGGTCTTCAGCACGTCCACAATCCTCTCCTCCACATTAGTCTTTTCTTCCTGTGTCATCTTTCCTGTAATTGTTTTCTCCATACAAAGGTAAATAATTACAGGTGGCTCTGCAAATTAGAGGGGCAAAAAAAATACAAGGGCGCAGTGTGGCGAACCGAAAGAATGCACGCTTCATCCAAAATCGTCCTCATCCGCTTGCGGAATTGAATTTTATTCATAACTTTGTACACAAGAAAATTCACAATAGTTATGCCACATTTCATCAACCCGTTCACGGACATTGGTTTCAAACGGATATTCGGACAGGAGGTGTCAAAGCCCCTGATAATCGACTTCCTTAACCTCCTGCTCGAAGGGCAGGAGCGCATAGAGGACATCACGTTCCTCGACAAGGAGCAACCAGCCCTGTTTGACGACGACCGCTCGCTGATATACGACATCTTCTGCAAAACTGACAGCGGTAAGAACATTGTGGTGGAGATGCAGAACAAGTCGCAGCCGTTTTTCAAGAACCGCAGCATATACTACATTTCGGAGGCGATAGCCCGACAGGGGGAACGGGGTTCGGAGTGGCATTACGGCATTACCGCCGTCTACTTGGTGGCATTCATGAATTTCTGTCCTGTGGACTTTGAAAGGAAATTCCGCACGGACGTGATACTGGCGGACGCTGACACGAAAGAGGTCTTTTCTGACAAGATGCGCCTGATTTACCTCCAGCTGCCCCTTTTCACAAAGGAAGCGGAGGAATGTGAGAATGATTTTGAAAGGTGGATATATACGTTGAGAAATATGGAGACACTGACAAGACTGCCTTGGGCCGCCAAGAGCGCGGTGTTCAAGAAACTGGAGGAGATAGGCGACGTGAGCAAACTTTCGCGTGAGGAACGCGAGAGGTATGACGTGGGACTACGCAAGTACCGTGACACGATCGGTGTGCTTGTGGGAGCTTATGATGACGGAATAAAGGAAGGACGTGCAGAAGGTGAAGCCATGGCCAAGAAAAAGATGGTGAAGGCAATGCTTTCCAATGGAATTGACATAAGCGTGATATCCAAAATATCCGGACTGTCTACGGAAGAAATCCTGTCGTAGGCATTGTGTCCTTTTCCCTACGACACGTTAAATCTTGGAAAAGTGTAGTTGAAAGCGTGTTTTTGCCTTGGAAAAGTGTAACGACCAAGGCGTAAGTGCATGATAAAAAGGAATATAGACAAATATTGATGTTTCCTTTCGGGATACGACATTCCGAAAGTCGGAAACGGGGCCTAAAGCTTCCCCTCCTCCCTGTAACTGTAATATGCACCGTCGGTGACGATGAGGTGGTCGAGGAGGTGGAGGCGCATCGTTTCGCACG
>CAVHWJ010000019.1:0-8334 GCA_963639565.1 uncultured Prevotella sp.
TTGCCGCTGGCAAAGCCCCTTTAAATGAAAGAACCGCGTGCCTTAAACAAAAGAAAGCAAGGGGATTATTTGTCGGTTTACTTTTCTTTTCATATCTTCGCACGGAGAATTGAACTTTTTTGTTCAATGAATTGAACATTTTTCTTAGAACTTTTGAACATTTTGCAAGAATATGTTTGTACGGGCTGAATATCAAGAGGTTAAAAGTAGACTGGAAGAGCCGCGAATGTTCATCCAGGTTATTGCAGGACCTCGGCAAGTGGGCAAATCCACCCTTGTCGGACAGGTATTGGACAGCATAACGCTGCCATACAGCAGCTGTTCCGCTGACAATCAGCTGAGTGTTACACAGGCTTGGATAAGTAATGTGTGGGACGCTGTCAGGAATGAGATGGCCGTCCGCCATGAGACGGAACACATCCTTGTGATAGACGAGGTGCAGAAGGTGGACAACTGGAGCGAGGTCGTCAAGAGGGAGTGGGACAGGGACACACGGGAAAAGCGGAACCTGAAAGTGCTTCTCTTGGGGTCTTCGAGACTGTTGCTAAAGAAGGGACTGACGGAATCCTTGGCCGGAAGGTTTGAACTGATACGGATGGGTCATTGGAATTTCTCGGAGATGAGGGAGGCATTTGGTTGGACGCTTGACCAATACATCTATTTCGGCGGCTATCCCGGCACTGCCCCGTTGGTTTCCAACGAGGTGAGGTGGAAGAAATACGTGAAGGACTCCCTGATAGAATCTGCTTTGGCCAATGATGTGCTGGGTACGACGACCGTGTATAAGCCGGCGTTGCTGAAGAGGCTGTTTGAGTTGGGGTGCTCTTATTCGGGCGAGCTGCTTTCCCTGACAAAGATGATGGGGCAGCTTCAGGACAAGGGCAATGTGACCACTCTCGCCAATTACCTGCAAGTGTTGGATGAATGTCATCTACTTGCCGGGCTGCAGAAATATTCGGGTGACACGGCGAGAAGATACGCTTCGGTCCCGAAGTATCAGGTGTATAACAATGCCTTGATGAACGCCTATTCTTCTGCCGGCTTTGAAGAACAGCGTCTTGATTTGGAGAGATGGGGGCGTTTGGTGGAGTCTGCCGTTGGTTCTCACCTCCTTAATTATGCTGACAAGTTGGATTACAAGGTGTATTATTGGAGGGAGAAAAACAACGAGGTGGATTTCATTGTGGAGCGTAACCGCAAACTCTGGGCGATAGAAGTGAAAAGCGGGAAGCGTGGCATGAACAAGGGGCTGGGGTTATTCCGCGAAGCCTTCAGCCCTTACCGCGCGCTTGTGGTCGGAACGGACGGAATATCCGTGGAGGATTTCTTGTCTTACGACTTGGGGGATTTCTTTGCTTGATGTCACGGCGAAACCGCCAACTGCCACAACAAAAACCGGCCAACTGCCACAACGAAAATGCGCCAACTGCCACAACGGAACCGCCTAAATAGCATCTTTTAACCCTTTTAGTCTTCTGATATTCAATGAGATATTGTATATTTGCGGCATAAACGAAAAACGGCGGAAAAAATGAAAGAATACAGAGCAAGAATTGCGGATAAATAAGTCGTTTGCCGTAATCTCAACCTACCTCTTTCTTTTAAAGAAATCCTGCATGAGGCTGCGGCACTCGTCTTCGAGCACGCCGGCGGTGACGGTGGCTTTGGGGTGCATTGCGTTGGGGGCGTAGCGGCGGAAGCCCCTCTTGTCGTCGGGCGCGCCATAGACGACGCGAGGTATCTGCGCCCAGCCGATGGCGCCGGCGCACATCGGACAAGGCTCAACGGTGACATACAGCGTGCAGCCGGTGAGGTATTTGCCGCCGAGGGCGTTGGCTGCTGCCGTGATAGCCTGCATTTCGGCGTGGGCGGTAACGTCGCTAAGCGTCTCCGTGAGGTTGTGCGCACGCGAAATTACCTGTCCGCGGCACACCACCACCGCGCCGATGGGAATCTCCCCCTCAGCGGCGGCAGCCTCGGCTTCGGCGAGAGCCTTGCGCATGAAAAGCTCGTCCTGTTTCAGGTCAGTAGCTGACGCTCCTTGTGCCATCCTCGTTCTCCTTTATTTCCACCCTCACGGCATCCTCGGGCAGAAGATCCTCTATCAGTTCCGGCCATTCCACGAAGCACACGCCGCCCCCGTAGAAATAGTCCTCATATCCCATGTCATACACCTCGTCGAGCTTCTTTATGCGGTAGAAATCGAAATGGTAGATGGGGAAGTCCGCAGTGGCGGACGAATATTCGTTCACTATGGCGAAGGTGGGCGACGTTACGGTGTCTTCCACGCCGAGAGCCTCGCACACGGCCTTGATGAAAGTGGTCTTGCCGGCACCCATCTTGCCGTAGAAGGCGAAGACTTTGCCGGGGGTGACGCTCTTGGTGAATTCCCTCGCGGCATCGGAGATGGCGGAGAGGGTGGGGATTGTTAAGTGGGTCATTTTATCTTCTTTTTCTCCTGATTGTGATTAAGGGGATTAGCATTTCTTCCATTGAGATGCCGCCGTGCTGGAACGTGTCTTTGTAGTAAGACACGTAATAGTTGTAGTTGTTGGGGTAGGCGAAGAACGTGTCGCCGGTGGCGAAGACGTAAGACGTGCTCAGGTTGGGGGAGGGGAGCTGCGCCTTCTGCGGGTCTTTTATCGCGAACACCTCCTTGGCGTTGTAGTTCAGGTTCTTGCCCAGTTTGTAGCGCAGGTTGGTGTTGGTGTTGCGGTCGCCCACAATCTTCACCGGGCGCGACGCCCTTATGCTGCCGTGGTCGGTTGTCAGCACCACGGTATAGTCGCTGTCGGCCAGGCGGCGGAACAGCTCCGCCAGCACGGTGTGGCGGAACCAGCTAAGGGTGATGCTCCTGTAAGCCGCCTCGTTGTTGGCGAGTTCGCGCACCATTTTCGACTCCGTTCGCGCGTGGCTCAACATATCTATGAAGTTTATCACCACCACATTGAGGTCATTCTCCTCCAGTCCGGCAAACTGCTGGAGCAGCCTCGTCGCCCCGGTGGAGTCGTTTACCTTGTTGTAGGAGAACCGTGTGTTGCCTCGCCTGTACCTGTCGAGTTGCGTCTGAATGAGCGGAGCCTCGTTGAGGTTCTTGCCCTCCTCCTCGTCCTCGTCCACCCACAGGTCGGGGAACATCGTGGCGATCTGGTTGGGCATCAGTCCGCTGAATATGGCGTTGCGCGCATACTGCGTGGCGGTGGGCAGGATGCTCATGTAGAGGTTTTCGTCGATGTCGAACATATCGCCGATGTCCTTCGTTATTGTCTTCCACTGGTCGTAGCGGAAGTTGTCCACCACGATGAGAAACACCTTCTCGCCCTTGTCGAGCAGGGGGAAGATTTTACGGCTGAATATGTTGTTGCTCATCAATGGGCGCGTGGGCGACTGCGCCTGTTTGGGGTCTACCCAGTCCATGTAGTTGTTGCGTATGAACTTGGCGAAGGCGTTGTTGGCCTCGCTCTTCTGCATCATCAGCATCTCCGTCATGTTGCTCTCGGTGCTGCTCAGTTCCAGTTCCCAATGCACGAGGATTTTGTAAACCTCCATCCAGTCCTCCACCGTGCGGCACGCGTCGATTTTCGACGAAATGTCCATGAAGCTCTGCTGGTAGCCGCTCTGCGTCACCTCGGTAACTATCTCCTTGCGATGGATGTTCTTCTTCAATGTGAGCAGTATTTGGCTTGGGTTCACGGGCTTTATGAGGTAGTCGGCAATCTTTGAGCCGATTGCCTGTTCCATGATGTTCTCCTCCTCGCTTTTCGTCACCATCACCACGGGCGTTGCCGGCAGGATTTCCTTAATCTGCTGGAGCGTTTCCAGACCGCTGATGCCGGGCATCATTTCATCGAGAAGCACAAGGTCGAAGTTGTGTTTCCTACATTCGTCTATGGCGTCGGTGCCGTTGCTCACGGTGACAACCTGATAGCCTTTCTTCTCCAGAAAAATGATGTGGGCGTGGAGAAGCTCTATCTCGTCATCAACCCACAGGAGTAATCCATTGATCATGATGTTGCTTTTCTAAAATCCATCCAATTCGTAATAGTCGTCCTCGAGGTTTACGTCTTGTTTTTTCTCCTGCTGCTTCTTTGTGTTGCCCTTGGGCTGCACGTTGTAGGTGGAGTTGTCGAGGTCGTCGTTGAAGTAGATGCCGGTGTCTTCCTGCTTGGGCTGCTGTTGAGGCTTAGGCTGTGGAGCAGGATTTTCCTTGGGCTTCGACTCCTTGGGCGTTTCCTTTGGCTTTGTTTCCTTTGGAGTTTCTTTTACTTCCTCTTTCACCTTTGGCGTTGCCGGCTTTTCGGCTGGCTTTTTCGTTTCCGGCTTTTCTTCCGCCTTCGGCTTCGCCGTGTCGCTTTCCTCGGGGATATACGTGTTGTCCTCTGCCGGAGTTACCTTGTTGTCGCTTTCTACTGGCACATAGATGTTGTCATCAACCGGGGCGACGGTGGTCTTCTTTTCCTCGGTCGGGATAAATGTGTCGTTTTCCGTCGGGGCGATGGCCGGCTTGTTCTCCTCCGTGGGAACAAAGGTGTCGTTCTCGGCAGGGGCGGCGGTCTTGTCGTCCGTCGGCACGCCGATTTCCATGAAAGTGTTGTCGTCGATGACGCCGCCGTTCACGAGCTTGTCCTCAGGCTCTTTCTCCTGTTCGGGGGATTTTTGGTATTCAATCGTTTCCGGTTCGGTGAGCAGCCGCACGGTGCTTACGCGGAGCGGTATAAAGTGCTTCTCGTAGAATTTCTCGTAGTCGTCGTAGCTGTACTGCGTGCCGAGCAGCTCCAGGTTGGAGTCGCTGATGATGATGTTGCGGCATTTGCGCGTGAGAAATTGTATGTTCTTGTTGGAATAGAGCTGGCGCGCGTACTGCAACGCCTCGTCGTAGCTCCTGAAACCGCTCACCATCATGCGCTTCAGTCCCTCAATCTCCTCCGTCGTAATGGCGAAGTTCCTCACGATGAAATTGGAGAAATTGAACTTGGCGAGTTCGTAGAGCAGCTGGTTCTCGTTGTCTATGGAGTCGGCGTGGTACGCCATGATGAACGAGAAATTAACGTCGCGTTCAGCCGTGAACTTGCGTGCCTTGATGGAGTCGCTGTCGCTCATCACCACCGTGCGCCGCGCCCAGATGTCGCTGATGTCGAACTTACCGCCGTGGAGCTTCCTGCCGGCCTTCACGCCGTTGATAATCATTCCGGCGAGGTTGCTCACTGCGCTCTTGGGGTATTTGTCCACCACCTGCTGCATATTCTCCACGCAGCCCTTGGCGTCGCCCGAGTTGAGCAGAGCCATGCCGTTGAAGAAAATGAACTTGTCGCGGTTAGCCCCAAGGGGGTACCGCTTTTCGGAAACCTCCACGTTGCGCTTCACCTCACCGAGCCTGTCAGCCTTGAAAGCGTCGTAGGTGGAGGCGTAGAGCGAATCCTCAAGATGCACGCCGTATCGCGCGTTGCGCTCAAAGTCGGGGTCGGAGAGCAGCGTTGTCCACTCGCTGTCGGGGAAGCCCTGTTTGAGCTTTTCGAGATACGACTGCGCCATCGCTTTCTCTCCCATTCTGCTGTATAATAAGAAAAGGTGGTAATAAGCGTTGTCCATGCCCGTGTATTCGGGGTAGTTGTCGGCGAGCCTACGCAGTTCCTTTTCGCTCAGAGGCAGGTTGTCGAGCTTGTCCTTGAAGATGACGCCGGCGTTATACAGACCGTCCATTATAATCTTGTTGCTCTCCGCCACCTGTTCCGGCGTGAACGGAATCTGCGCCAGATAATATTCACGCTTGTGCGGGTCGTTCTGTGCGCTGTCGGTAAGGTGCTTTATCGAATCCTCCACCGCCGCGGCGTTGGCGAGCGAGTCACGCATTTCGTCGGTCATTTCCTCCACGCCCGAGCTTTGCGCCACCACTGTCTTGTTCACGCGCTGCCAGTCGTCCACGTTCTCGCGCTTGCCCCAGAGCTTCTGGAACTGCGCCTTGCCCTGGCTCACCGTCATCGGGTTGTAGAAATACCACGTGGCGTTCTTTGAGTCCGTCGTGTTGTTGTTCTGCGTGTTGTTCCTGTTCTGCGAGAAGCCCGTGTTCGCGCTGTTCTCCGCGATCTTTTTCTGCGCCTCCGCTTCCGCCTTGGCGTCGCGTTCCTCCTTCTCTTTCTTCTTCAGCGCGTCGATAACCCTGTCGATTGCGGCGTTGCGCTCCTTCTCGGGCATCTTCGCGAGAGCCTGCAAAGAGTCCTGCAAATGCACTGCGTCGGTGTACGGCACCAGTTCGTCGAGAATCTTCGACCTGTCGGAAAGCTGCTTGTAGTCCTTCCTGTCCTTGTCGAGCAATCCTATCGCCTCGCCGTAGCACCGCTGCGCGTTCTTGAAATCCTCCTTAGTCCAGTAAATGTCGCCAAGGGTGAGCAGCAAAACGCCCTTCTCGATGCCGTTCCTCGTGGACTTGGCGTTGCCTTTCTCGTATGCGCCGATAGCTTTGAGTGTGTCCTTCTGCGTCATGTAGATGTTGCCCATGGCGTAATACACCTGGTCGAGATAGTCCTTGTTGTTGTCGTTGCGCGCCATGCGTTTCAGCTTGCCCACCATCTGCTTCCACTTGCCGCCGGCCATAACCTCCGTCATGGCGATGCGCGCGTTGAAGTCCAGTTCAAAGGGCGGGTTCTGGCGTATCACCCTCTTGTAGGCGTTGTAAGCCTCCTGTTTGTTGCCAAGCTGTTCGTGCAGCTGCCCCATGATATACCACTCCCTCGCCCTCTGCTTGCGGCGCCCCTCATGGCGTATCACCTTGCGCAGATAGGGTATCGCCTCGGCGTAGCGGCCCGCCTTGATGTAGTAGTCGGCGTAGGCATAGTCCCAGTCCTTCACCGCCTTCCACGACAGCGAGTCGCGCTTTATTTTCGTTATCACGTCCTCGGCGTCGTAGAGCCAGTCCTGTTCCGTGTAGCACCTGGCGAGCCATGCCCTCGCCTTGCCGTAGATTGCCGGCTGCGTGGCGTATAGGCGGCTCATATAAGAAAAGGTGGAAGCCGCCTCCTCGAACTTGCCCTGCATGAACTGCGAGCGACCCATGAGGAGCCACGCCTTCCAGATAAAGGGGTTGTATTCCTTGCGGTTGAGCCACTCAATGTCCTTGGCTGTCTTCTTCCTCGACTTGTTCCACTCCGGGCGTTTCCTTATGCCGTGCAGTTTGATTGCCTTCTGGCATTTCTCGATTGCGCGGTCGAAATTAGCCTTGCCCAGTTCGCGGCTGTTCTTGTTGCCCACGGTATAGAGCGGCAGAATCTCAGTAAAGTTGTCCTTGTTGCCGTTCTCCTTTTCGAGTGCTGCGTCGATATATGCGAGCGAACCGTTATAATAGGTGTTGTATCTGGCGTTGAAAGCGTGCCACCACCGGCTTGCCGACGTGTTCTTCTGCGTCGAGCATCCGATGAGAGCCATGGCCGTTATGAAAGCCACAACGGCGGCCAGGTGTCTTGTAATAGCTTTTTTCACGATAGAATAACTCGCAAACGCCAAATTTATTGTGTGCGGCGGTTTCTTTCGGGCTTAAACCTCGGTGATGTTGAAGCCCGCCGCCCTGAGGTCGTCCCAGAATGAGGGGTAGGATTTCGTCACCACCCCCGGGTCGTTGATTTTTATGCTCCCCAATTTCATCGCCACTGGCGCGAACGCCATCGCCATGCGGTGGTCTTCGTAGGTGTCGATTATGGGGTCGCTGTCGGGTGCGCACCGCTCGCCGTTCCATATCAGTTCCGTGCCGTCGCCCTCGCCGATTACATACCCCAGTTTCAGCATTTCCTTGCGCAGGGCCTCAATGCGGTCGGTCTCCTTTATGCGCAGCGTGGACAGTCCCGTGAAATGGAACGGCACCCCCATTGCGGCGCACGTCACCACGAACGTCTGCGCCAGGTCGGGCTGGTTGATGAAATCATAGTCGAGGCGCGCCGAGTGCAAGTGCGTGTGGCGCAGCGTCACCGCCGTCTGCTCGTTCCTGTTCCTGTTGCCGAACACCGTGCGGATGCCCAGCATATTAAAGAGATACTTAGCCACGGAGTCGCCTTGCAGCGAACCGTCCATCAGTCCCCTCAACTCCACCTGCGGGTCGTCCTCATGGCTCAGTGCGGTAATCTCATACCAATAGGAAGCCGCGCTCCAGTCGCTCTCGATGAAATACTTAGCCGGGGTGTAAGGCTTTGGCTTCACCACGATAGTGTCGTTGGCGGTCCAGTCGGCCTCCGCCCCGAAGTCGCGCATGGTGCAGAGCGTGAGGTCGATGTAGGGGCGCGAAATGATTTCGCCGCGCATTTTCAGCGTCAGTCCGCCGCGCATCGCCGGCCCTATCATCAGCAGGGC
>CAVHWJ010000019.1:8575-18013 GCA_963639565.1 uncultured Prevotella sp.
GCCGCCTTGATGTCGATTGTTTCGGGCATATTCCACAGGGCGTTCACGATAACCTCCGTGTCGTCGCAGTTGGAGAGGTGTTCGGGCAGTATCTCCCCTCCCGACAGGGCATAGATGATGAGTGCCCTGTTGCTGATGCTCTTTGATGCCGGCAGGTCTATCGACGCTGCCAGTCTTCGGGGGGCGGTGATTTCGAATGTCATGTCATTGGGGATTTTATGGGTGAACACACAGAAATATTCGTGATAACCTTATACAACTAATTCATGTAAAATTCGTGGTTAATTTACGGTAATTCGTGTTCAAAAACATTTATTATCTTTATAAACATTAATTGTCATGAATTAACCACGAATTTTCATAAATTTTAGTTGTATGACATTCCTGTGTGCTGATGTTTGTTTACAAGTAATTTATTTAGTCTTGCTGCTGAAATTCAGGCAAGCGTCGCTGAGGCGTGTCTCGTAGTCGTCCGCCGCGGTGTCTTCGGGGTAAATGGTCTTGCCGTCGATCCACACGGGGTTGCCCTTGCTGTCGGTAGACTCCGCCACGCCGTATTCAAACACGTTGAACTCCGTCACGTTGTCCTTCCATGCCCCGATGGTGTTGAGCAGAAAATGCACTTTCAGGTTGTGCGACTCTCCGCCGTAGCTGAGGTTGAGCGTAACGGGGTTTATGCTGTTGAAATAATATCCCAGTGTGCTGTTCCTGTAAACGTAAGGCTCGTAAGTTCCGGTGATGTCCACGAACTGCTCCTCTGCCGCCGCCTTGATGTCCTCGTGGCCTGTGAGCTGCTTAACGAGCAGTTTCGCCGGAACGTCGTACATGGTGAACGACCTGTCGGCGTTGAACCTCACCGTGAACGCCGTAACGGAGTCCTTCTGGTATTTGTCCTTCAGCTTGTCGATAGTCTTGTTGTAGTAATAGAGCTTTCCGGTGTAAGCCCCCGACATCATCAGCGAGTAGCTCTTCTTCTGTTCGTCGGTGATGCTGCCGTCGTCGTCCGACGAGCCGTTGCCGAGACAAGACGTGAGAGACACTGCCGTTACCGCCGCCATGAACACCATGGCAATCAGATTTTTAATCTTTCCCATTTTTCTTTTTTAATTTAAGGTATGTTGTAATGTTGCTTATAAAGCGGAGGATGTATCAAAAAATCCCACGCCTATAATATAAAACAAAGGTACGCGCGGAATATTGCACGCCATGCGCCCCCGGTTTCAATAAGCCACATTGATTTTTCCTTTCACGATGCACGCCTGTGTGTAACCCATCGCCTTGATGCCCTTCAGCATCTGCGCCGCCTCGTTGTAGGAGCGGAAATTGCCCACGCGGCAAATCCACCTCGGGGAGTAGAAATGCACGTAGACCGGCTGGTCGGGGTATTTCATCTTTATGGCGTTGCCTATTTGGTTGGCCTTCTCCTTGTCGGCCCGTGAGTTGCCGCCAGAGAAAGCCTGGATGCGGTAGCCGGTGGTCTTGTAGCTGTTGCGCATCACCTTCTTGCTGGTGTCCACATCCTGCGGCTCAGTGGTGTTGTTCCTTTGCTTCTCCGCCGAGTCGGGCTTGTGCGCCGCGTTGCCGTTGCGCTGCTCCTGCCTTGCCGTGGTGTCGTCCTGCCGTGCGTGGGTGGGAGTAGTGCTTGGCTTTGTCCCCTGTGCCGCGCCCTGCTGATGAGGCTGCTGCGCCGGTTGCCCCTGCCCCTGCTGGAGTTGCGTTTGCTGCTGCGCCTGTTGCTGCGAAGATTTCAGTTTGGCGTTGTTCACCAGATTGTCTATATCCGCGCTTTGCTTCACCGTTACCGTTCCCTCGCCCTGTTTCTCCTTTTGCAGGTCGTTGAGGAAAGACTGTGCGCCGGCGTGGATGTTGCATCCAGCCGCAAGTACCAATATAGTAGTGATGAACTTCTTCATTTGTTGAGTTTTAATAGTTAAAGTCCCCGCCGCGCCGCATTGCCCGGCAGGGACCGGTTGTTGTTCTTTTCAGTGGGGGATAAACCCCGGCTTCCGATGCTTATCTTGCGTCGATGATGCCCTTGAAATCAGCCACCTTGAGCGACGCGCCGCCGATGAGACCGCCGTCGATGTCGGGCTTTGCGAAGAGTTCCGGGGCGTTGCTTGCCTTGCAGCTTCCGCCGTAGAGGATGGTAGTGTCGTCTGCCACCTCCTTGCCGTATTTGTCGGCAATCACGCTGCGGATGTAGGCGTGGATTTCCTCAGCCTGGTCAGCCGTCGCTGTCTTGCCCGTGCCGATTGCCCAGATAGGCTCGTAAGCCACGATGATATTCTTGAACTCCTCAGCCGAGAGGTTGAACACGCTGCCTTCCAGCTCCGCCTTCACCACCTCGTTCTGCTTGTCGGCCTCGCGCTCCTCCAGGCTCTCGCCGATGCAGAAGATAACCTTCAGACCGTTCTTCAGCGCGAGCAGCACCTTCTCCTTCAGTATTTCGGGAGTCTCGCCGTAGTAGCCGCGCCTTTCCGAGTGTCCCAGTATTACGTACTGCGCTCCGGTGCTCTTCACCATTTCAGCCGACACCTCGCCTGTGTATGCGCCCTTCTCCTTGTCGGCGCAGTTCTCCGCGCCCAGTCCGATAACGCTCTGGTCGAGGAAGCTTGCGATGCTTGCCAGATGGATGAAAGGCGTGCAGATCACCACGCCGCAGTTGGGTTTCTCAGCTGTGAGAGTGTCGTTGAGTTCCTTTGCCAGGGCGACGCCCTCTTGCAGGTTCATGTTCATTTTCCAGTTACCTGCCACGATTTTCTTTCTCATTATGCTAATAGTTAAATAAAATGGTTTACTCTTTATATAGAACCGGACATCATTCCTTAATGTCCTCCTCTTCTTCCTTTGGTTCTTCGTCCTCCCCGTGTCTCTTTGGGTTTCTCCTCACCCATTTCGTCCATGCCCAGAGCCTGTCGGCAACGGTCAGCGTGAGCAGCGGCAGGAAGAACCACATCACGGGCCACAGCACCTTGCGCGCCAGCGAAATCTCCGGCAGATGCCCCGCGGGGATTTTGTCGAGGGCTGGCGTTGCGTCGTTGAGTTCCGGCAACTGGTTGTGGCTCCATTTCTGTATCACCGTGCCGTTGTGGAGCAGCAGCAGTCCCGGGTTGCTGCGTATCATGGTCTTGAGCGTCGTCTCGTCGGTGAACAGGAACTTGTATTCCGCCCCCGTGAGGTCGCTCCACCTCTCAATCGCCTTTTTGTTGCTCGCCGTGAGGGCCACGAAGCGGTAGCGGTGCTCCCGGGCGTAGTCGCAAATCTGGTTAATCTTGCCGAAATTGGTGTCGTCGGCATTCTCCAAGTGCGGTGCCACGAGCAGGAAGGTATATCCCGGGTCGCTGATGATTTCGTCCGTCATGTCGTCGCCCGTCTCCAAGTCCTCCATCGAGAGGTCGTGTATCGGCGGCACGTAACCCTTGCTCACCATCACCGTCTTGCTGTCCACGAAAGTCCAAGTGGAATCGGGATAGTCGTCGAGCGTGAAATCCTTTGTCACGCCGTTCTTTTTCAGCGTGAACGTTGTCTCGAACTTGGGCTGTTCCGCCCCCCTCGGTATCTCCATTCCCTTGCGCAGGTCAGCCCCTATATGGTAGGGGCGGAAATCAATCACGGGCAGGGCGTACAGGCAGTACACGCTCGTGGCGAGGGTGAATATTATGGTGTAGTTAATGGCAATCCACTGACTGCTCCTGCCGATGAACCTCACCATTTTGTGCGGGTCCGCCGCCACCACCGCCGCCGCGGCGAGCAGCACGATGTTCTTTATGAGCGTTGCGGTGTTTGAAATCTTCACCGCGTCGCCGAAGCAGCCGCAGTCCTTCACCGGGTCGGCTATGGCAGTCCACAGCGTTATGGCGGTCATCACCACCATCAGCGCAACGGTGATTTTCGACACGATGCGCCGCCTTATGGCGAAGAGCAGGAAGATGCCGAGCGAGAACTCCAGAGCCGAGAGGGCGACCGACGCGCCGAGCGTTATGAAGTCTGGCACGGCATCGGCCAGACCCACCGCCGCAAGATAGTCGTGTATCTTGTATTGCGTGCCGATGGGGTCTATGGCCTTCACGTAGCCCGAGAAAACGAGCGTCGCCGCCAGTATGAAGCGGCACGTGTTCACGGCGAACCTCTTTGCAGATACCCTTGTCATCTCTCAGCCGCTTTATTTCTCTCCGCCGGTGAGCTTTATCACCCCGAACACGGCATAGTTTATTATGTCCATGTAGTTGGCGTCGATGCCCTCCGACACGAGCACCCCTCCGTTGAGGTTCTCTATCTCCTTCACGCGTTCAATCTTGGTGAGGATGAAGTCGGTGTAGCTGCTCACCCTCATCATGCGCCACGCCTCGTTGTAGTCGTGGTTCTTGCGCGTCATCAGCTGCAGGGCCTCCTGCTGGTATTTGTCGTATAGCTGCAGAGCCTCGTCGTTTGTCATGTCCACCTCGTCGGCGAAACCGCGTTCGAGCTGGATGAGGCCCACGATGCCGTAGTTGATGAGGGCCACGAACTCCGACCGCACGTCGTCGTCCACCAGCGCCACTCCCTTCACCTCGATGCTCCTGATGCGGCGCGCCTTGATGAGCAGCTGGTCGGTGAGCGACGAGGGGCGCAGCATCCTCCACGACGCGTTGTAGTCGTGGAGCTTTTTCTCGAAGAGCGACCTGCACTCCTGCATCACGCCCTTGAACTGTTCCTCTGTATTTTGGTTTTCCTTTGTCATTTGTCGATTTTTGTCGCCACGTTATTATACGGGCGCAAAGTTACGCATTAATATTGACATTAGGGCAGCCGCACCCTAATTTTTGGCTTCACGCCTTTGGCGTATCACCTTTACGGTGGCGCACTGCGCCTCAAACCTTGCCCTCAATGAGTCGAGCCGCAGCCGCTTGCGAGTGAGGGTGTTGAGCGTCTGTGCCGTGGCGTTGCCGCCCTGCTTTTCGCTTTCGGCTTGGGCGTTAAACTCCTCGATTTCCTTTTCCAACACCTGTATCGTGCTGTCGGTTTTCTGTATTTCGGCCTGCGCCATTTTCTCCGAAGCGTTCTGGAAAAGCGTGAGAGCCTCCTTGCGCTCCTCTATCGCCTTGGGGTGGCTGTGGCGCAGGGAGTCGATGAGCGAGAGCGTGCGGGGGTAGTTGCCTTTGTCGTATTCCGCCTGAGCCTCAGTGAGGATTTGGCGCGCCGCCGACTTGTCCTTGTCGGTGCAGGAGACGGTGAGTGTGGCGGCGGCGATTAGCAGCGGAAGGATTGTTCTTGTTGTTTTCATTGTGGGTGAATGTTGTGGTGAAATTGGTTTTACGGCGCAAAATTAACGGATTGTCCCGGGATTTGGGTAAAAAAGTGGGATTTTTGTCCTGTAAAACCCTCAAAATTACCCCCCCCCTACACATTTTTTTGACATATTGAAATAAATAACGCAAAATGTTGCAAATTTAGAAAAACATTCATAATTTTGCATCCGCATTTGAGGGCAGGGCGACATTTCGACGCGTCCGCCGCAAAAGGATAACAGTCATAAAACCATTTTTTAACGACAACGACAACATGGAAAAAATCGCTTTGATAACAGGCATAACAGGTCAGGACGGCTCGTTCCTGGCGGAGTTTCTTCTCGATAAGGGTTACGAGGTACACGGCACGATACGCCGCTCCTCGGTGGACTACCGCGAGCGCATCGCCCACCTTGAGGGCACGCCGCATTTCCACCTCCACTATGCCGACTTGGGCGATTCGATGAGCATGATACAGGTGGTGAACAAGGTTCGCCCCACCGAAATATACAACCTCGCGGCGCAGAGCCACGTGCAGGTGAGCTTCGACTCGCCGGAGTTCACCGCCGACGTGGACGCGACGGGTGTGCTCCGCGTGCTTGAGGCGGTGCGCCAGTGCGGCCTCGCCGACACGTGCCGCATCTACCAGGCATCCACATCCGAGCTTTACGGCAAGGTGGAGGAAGTGCCGCAGAACGAGAAGACACCGTTTCACCCTTACAGTCCCTACGCCGTGGCGAAGCTCTACGGCTACTGGATCGTGAAGGAATACCGCGAGGCATACAATATGTTCTGCTGCTCCGGCATCCTGTTCAACCACGAGAGCGAGCGTCGCGGCGAGACCTTCGTCACGCGCAAGATTACCCTCGCCGCCGCGCGCATCAAGCAGGGCAAGCAGGAGAAGCTCTACCTGGGCAACCTCTCGTCGCTGCGCGACTGGGGCTACGCCAAGGACTACGTGGAGTGCATGTGGCTCATCCTGCAGCACGACAAACCCGAGGACTTCGTTATCGCCACCGGCGAACAGCATTCCGTGCGCGAGTTCTGCTACCTTGCCTTCAAGGCCGTGGGCATCGAACTTGAGTTCAAGGGCGAGGGTGCTGACGAGAAGGGCTACGACAAGGCGACCGGAAAGGTGCTCGTGGAGGTTTCAAAGGACTTCTACCGCCCCACCGATGTGGTGAACCTCTGGGGAGACCCCTCTAAGGCAAAGGCGGAATTAGGCTGGAACCCGGGCAAGACATCGCTTGAACAGCTTGTCAAGATTATGGTGGACAACGATATGGCGAAGGTCGCCGCCGAGCGCGCCACGGAGCACGTGAAGACAAACCTCGCCGAATATCTCGAAAAGGGCATCGTGAAATAAAACGCCGCAGGAAAGCAACGTGACAAATACCGATATGTTAAGCAAAGACAGTAAGATATACATCGCCGGGCACCACGGCCTCGTGGGTTCGGCAATATGGAACAACCTGAAACAGAGGGGCTACAACAACCTCGTGGGGCGGTCGCACAGGGAACTCGACCTGACCGACCAGTATGCCGTGGAAAAATTCTTCGACGAGGAACGCCCCGACGCGGTGGTGCTCGCCGCGGCTTTCGTGGGCGGCATCATGGCCAACTCGCTCTACCGCGCCGACTTCATCATGCAGAACATGAAGATGCAGTGCAACGTAATCAGCAACGCCTATTCCCACGGAGTGAAGAAGCTTCTCTTCCTTGGCAGCACCTGCATCTACCCCAAGGACGCTCCGCAGCCCATGCGCGAGGACGCGCTGCTCACCTCGCCGCTGGAATACACCAACGAGGAATACGCAATAGCGAAAATCGCCGGACTGAAGATGTGCGAGAGCTATAACCTGCAATACGGCACAAACTACATCGCCGTGATGCCCACCAACCTCTACGGCCCCAACGACAACTTCCACTTGGAGAACAGCCATGTGATGCCAGCCATGATGCGCAAGACGTATCTGGCGAAGCTCATCCACGACGGCGACTGGGCGGCGATTGAGAGGGACATGGACAAACGCCCCGTGAACCCCGACGACAAGCTGCGCGCCATCGTTGGCGATGGCAACGTGGACGGCAAGAGTTCCCACGAGCGCATCCTCAAGACGCTCGCCTACTACGGCATCAGCGACAACAAGGTGACGCTGTGGGGAACTGGCAGTCCGCTCCGCGAGTTCCTGTGGAGCGAGGACATGGCGGACGCAAGCGTTCACGTGCTGCTCAACGTGGACTTCAAGGACATCATAGGGATTGAGAAATACAGTTCGGTGTTCTACGGCGCCAAGACAGACGGCGCGGTGGACCGCAACAACAGCGAGGGCAGGGGAGGGACTATCCCCGCGCTCGGCGAGATACGCAACTGCCACATCAACGTTGGCACGGGCAAGGAACTCACCATTAAGGAACTCTCCGCGCTCGTGGCAAAGGCAGTGGGATTCGGGGGAGTTATCGAGTTCGACGCATCAAAGCCCGACGGCACGCCGCGCAAGCTCATCGACGTGGAGAAACTCCATTCCCTCGGCTGGACGCACAAGGTGGAGATTGAAGAGGGCGTGGAGAAACTCTACCAGTGGTACCGCGGCAGCATCTGCGGATGACCCCTTCGGGTGAGGAACGACCGATAAGAGATAACCGACTGAACATTTATTTTGTTTTAGAACACGCCTTTAATGAGCAAGATAATAGACAATATGCACCGCAACGTGCTGTGGCTCGCCGCCACGCTCGCCGGTGACTTCTGCATCGCCATGCTGACCTACCTCTTCTTCACGAAGTGTCTGCTCGGCAGGGAATGGGACGACATACAGCTGCACACCTCCACCCTCGTGGCGGTGATTTACGCTGCGTGTATAATAAAAGGTGGCGTGATACTCTACCAGCGCAGCGTGAAACGCTTCCAGATAGTGCTTCTTGTGCTGAAAAACGTGCTGCTCTTCGCCGTCATTTCCGTGCCGCTGCTCCGCTTAGGGCATTTCCGCGGCATGGACCACAGGCTGATACCCCTCTTCCTCGTGATGCTCGTCGTGGCGGTGTCCATATACCGCCTCTGCGTGAAGGCGGCGATGGACATCTACCGCAAGCACACGCGCCACATCAACCGCGTGGTGTTCGTGGGCAGCGCGAACAACAACGTGGCACTTTACCGCGAGATGCTGTCCATTTCCTCGCTGGGCTACAAGGTGGTGGGGTATTTCGACGACGAGCAGAACGACAAGTTCCCCGAGGAATGTCCCTATCTTGGCACGCCGCAGGACGTGACGCGCTTCATGGAGGAGAACGACAACATCCATGAGCTGTTCTGCTGTCTGCCCTCGTCGAGGGCTGACGAGATTGTGCCGATAATAAAGTTCTGCGAGAAGCACCTTGTGCATTTCTACAGCGTGCCAAACGTGAGCAACTACCTCTACCACCGCGTGTATTTCAATATGCTCGGCACGGTGCCGTATCTCAGTCTGATGCGCGAACCGCTCTCTCACCCCGAGAACCGTCTCATCAAGAGGGCTTTCGACATCTGCGTGTCGGCGGTGTTCCTCTGCTTCGTGTTCCCGTTCATCTTCATCGTGGTGGCGGCGATAACAAAGATCACCATGCCCGGACCTATTTTCTTCCGTCAGAAGCGTAACGGCATCAACGGCAGGGAGTTCTACTGCTACAAGTTCCGCAGCATGAGGGTGAACGATGAGGCTGACAGCGTGCAGGCCACCAAGGACGACCCGCGCAAGACGAAGTGGGGCGACATAATGCGCAAGACGAACATCGACGAACTGCCGCAGTTCTGGAACGTGCTCAAGGGCGACATGAGCGTCGTGGGGCCGCGTCCGCACATGCTCAAGCACACCGAGGAATACTCCAAGCTGATAGACAAATACATGATACGCCATTTCGTCAAGCCGGGCATCACGGGCTGGAGCCAGGTGACGGGCTTCCGCGGCGAGACGCGCCATCTCTCGCAGATGGAGGGACGCGTGGAGGGCGACATCTGGTATATAGAGCACTGGTCGGTAGGGCTTGACCTCTATATCATCTACCGCACCGTGGCGAACATGATTCAGGGTGAAAAGGCGGCGTATTGACATTTCATTTAGAAAAAATAATTTATGAAAATTCGTGGTTAATTCATGGCAATTTATGTTCAAACGGAAATAATATCTTTTTGAAC
>CAVHWJ010000020.1:0-11343 GCA_963639565.1 uncultured Prevotella sp.
GCAACGCTTTATTCATAATTGTTGTGTGCCGCCAACCTTGGATGTCCGCTGACCCGCTTTCTGTTCGGCAAATGCAAGGGTAAGCAAAAGCCCTGCAAAATGCAAAACAAAAAAATCGGCAAAACTTGTTGAAAGTTCAACTCGTTTCGCCGATTTTAGTTGCGGAGGCAGGACTCGAACATGCGACCTCCAGGTTATGAGCCTGGCGAGCTACCAACTGCTCCACTCCGCGGTATTATTAACTCTTTATTTTAACAACTCATTCCCGAATTGCGGATGCAAAGGTACGGGTATTTTTCCAACCGCCAAAAGAAAAATGAAGAAAATTCAAAGATTTCTTTTGAAATTGACTTAAATCAACCAAAAACCGCCGCTCTGCTGGCCTCCCATCGGACGTTGGGAGACCTCCCATCGGACGATAACAGCTCTCCCATCGGACGGCAACAGACCTCCCATCGGCCGATGGGAGCTTGCAAAACCACCCCTTTTAATGAAAGAGACGTAGGCTTCCCCAAGAAAAATGTGCTATCAACCTAAATTTTCCCCAAGAAAAATGTATCACCAAGCCGAATTTTCCCCAAGAAAAATGTATTTTCAAATCAAAAACCGCTCTTGAACTATAATATAAGGTGTATTGTGGTTTGCTATTTTTAGAGGAAAATTCCACCAATTGGGAATGGGAAACGCTCAACTTTTAGGCATATAACAACGCCAGTAGGTTAAAATATAAAAAACTGAGGGTTTGTAAAGGATAATTTTCTTATTTTTGCAGGATAAAACGAATTACAAAACATCAACATCAATAAAACTTAATGAAAAAGTTTAGATTAGTAGACAATATATTCGGATGGATCGCGTTCCTCATCGCGGCGTTCGTATATTGCAGCACTATCGAGCCGACAGCCAGTTTCTGGGACTGTCCTGAGTTTATTACCACAGGCTACAAATTAGAGGTGGGACACCCGCCCGGCGCACCGTTCTTCATGCTCACCGCCAACCTCTTCTCGCAGTTCGCCAGCGACCCCTCGCAGGTGGCGAGAATGGTGAACACGATGAGCGCGTTGCTGAGTGCCACGTGTATCATGTTCCTGTTCTGGACGGTGACACACCTCACGCGAAAACTGATCCTTAAAAACTGGGAAGACCTCTCACTCTCGAAACTGATTACTATTGAGGCGAGCGGAATGGTGGGCGCACTCATCTACACATTCAGCGACACGTTCTGGTTCAGCGCGGTAGAGGGCGAGGTCTACGCCTACTCATCGGCATTCACAGCCGTGGTGTTCTGGCTCATACTGAAATGGGAAGACCATGCCGACGAACCGCACAGCGACCGCTGGCTCGTGCTCATCACCTACATGACGGGACTCAGCATCGGCGTTCACTTGCTCAACCTGTTGTGCGTGCCGGCTATCGTGCTGGTGTTCTACTACCGCAAATTCCCCAACGCCAACCTCAAAGGCTCTCTCATCGCACTCGTCGTGTCGTTCGTGCTCGTGGCGGCGATACTCTACGGCGTGGTGCCGGGCATCATAAAGGTGGGCGGCTGGTTTGAACTGTTCTTCGTGAACACCCTCGGCTTCCGCTTCAACACGGGTCTCATCATATACATGATTCTCCTCGTGGGTATCGTCATCTGGGCTATCTACGAGAGTTACACCGACAAGAACCCATTGCGCGAGAACCTCTCGTTCGTGCTCTCAGTGGGCATGCTCGGCGTACCGTTCTACGGCTTCGGGTGGTCGGCGTTCATCATCGGCGTTGTGGTGCTGGCGGCTATCTTCTTCCTGCTGAAATACCAGAGGAACGGCAAGCCGCTCGTCAGCGCGCGCATCAAGAACACCATGCTGCTCTCGATGCTGATGCTGATGATTGGCTACTCCACTTACACCGTGACGGTAATCCGCTCCACGGCGAACCCGCCGATGGACCAGAACTCGCCCGAGGACATCTTCACACTGGGCAGCTACCTGAGCCGCGACCAGTACGGCGACACGCCGCTGCTCTACGGACAGGCTTACACCTCGCAAGTGGCTCTCGAACAGCAGGGCGACTACTGCGTGCCGGTGAAGACGACGGGCGCGCCAGTCTACCAGCGCAAGGAGAAGGCAAGCAAGGACGAGAAGGACTCTTACTTCATAGTAAACACCAAGGACAAATACAAGTACGCGCAGAACATGTTTTTCCCGCGTATGCACGACGCAGCTCACGCACAGGCTTACGAGAGCTGGATGGGCGGCGTGGACGGCCGCGAGGTGAGCTACGACCGCTGCGGCGAGGCCATGACGGTGAAAGTGCCTACGCAGATGGAGAACATCAGGTTCTTCCTCTCCTACCAGTGCAACTTCATGTACTGGAGGTATTTCATGTGGAACTTCGCCGGAAGGCAGAACGACATACAGGGCAACGGCGAACTGGAGCACGGCAACTGGATTACCGGCATCACGCCGTTCGACAACTGGCGGTTGGGCGACCAGAGCAAGCTCCCCGACGACCTGAAGGCTAACAAGGGGCATAACGTGTTCTACTGTCTGCCGCTGCTGCTCGGCCTCATCGGACTGTTCTGGCAGGCTCTCGCCAAGGGACAGAAAGGCATACAGCAGTTCTGGGTGGTGTTCTTCCTGTTCTTCATGACGGGTCTCGCCATCGTGCTCTACCTGAACCAGACTCCGATGCAGCCGCGCGAACGTGACTACGCATACGCCGGTTCGTTCTACGCCTTCGCTATATGGTGCGGCATGGGCGTGGCGGCTATCATCGAGACTTTGAAGGAGAAATTCAAGATTGAGAACACGGCGGTGACGGCTATCGTTTCCGTGGCGTGTCTGCTCGTGCCTGTGCAGATGGCAAGCCAGACATGGGACGACCACGACCGCAGCGGACGCTACACTTGCCGCGACTTCGGACAGAACTACCTGATGTCACTGCAGGACAAGGGCAACCCGATTATCTTCACCAACGGCGACAACGACACCTTCCCGCTCTGGTACGACCAGGACACGGAGGGCATACGCACCGACGCGCGCGTCTGCAACCTGTCGTATCTGCAGACCGACTGGTATATCGACCAGATGATACGTCCGGCCTACGACTCGCCATCGCTGCCTATCACTTGGCCGCGACTTGACTACTGCTCCGGCACAAACGAATACGTGGAGGTGCATCCGGAACTGAAAGGCGAGGTGGAGAAGCTCTACGCCGAACACCCCGACATGGCAAAGGCGCAGTGGGGCGACAATCCGTTTGAGCTAAAGAACATACTGAAATACTGGGTGCGCAGCCGCGACAACGACTCTCACATCATCCCCACCGACACGCTCTACATGACAATAGACAAGAACGCCGTGAGGAAGAGCGGAATGATGATGGCTGCCGACAGCATCCCCGACAGGATGACTATCTCCCTCAAGGGCAAGAAGGCTCTCTACAAGAGCGACCTGATGATGCTGGAACTTATCGCGCAGAGCAACTGGGTGCGCCCGATATACGTGGCTATGACAGTGGGACAGGAGAACTACATGAACCTTGGCGACAACTTCATCCAGGAGGGTCTCGCCAACCGTATCTCGCCGTTCACCACCAACGCCGCAGGGGCAAAGAACTTCGACACGGAGAAGGTGTACAACAACGTGATGAACCGCTTTAAGTTCGGCGGTCTCGACAAACCGGGACTGTATCTCGACGAGACAGTGATGAAGATGTGCTACACCCACAGGAAACTGCTCGCCAACCTCGCACTGCACCTCGTGGTGGAGGGACAGGAGGCCAAGGCCGCCAAGGTGTTGGCATACGCCGACAAGATGATGCCGGAATACAACATACCGGTGAACTTCATGAGCGGCGGCCTCGACTACGCCCAGGCTTACGCCTGTGTGGGCAACAAGGCAAAGGCGATGCACATGCTCAACGCTGTGGTGAAGAACGCCAAGCAGTATGCCGACTGGTATCTGTCGCTCTCGGGCGACCGCTTCATGATGTCGCAGCAGGACGCGATGCTCCAGTTCTATATCCTGAACAAGGCGAGCGAGACGGCTGAGGCCATCGACCACAAGACTGCAAGCGAGATACAGAAGAGCCTGCAGAACTACATGAGAATATACGAAGCTAAGGGCGGACAGCCCATGCAGTAAAAGGGCTATAAAAGAAGGTCTGAAGGCGCGGACGCTGCGGCGGTGCGCTTTCAGACTTTTTAGTGTTTACAAATACAAGACCCGTCACTCTACAACCGATTAAGAGGATATGATTATCGAGCAACCTGCGATTTGGCTGCGATGGCTCTACCCAAGGGCTACATGGAGAATGGACAAAAGCGAAAAGGCGGTTTACCTCACCTTCGACGACGGTCCTATCCCCGAAGCAACCCCTTTCATTCTGAAGACGCTCGCGCAGTTCAACGTGCGCGCCACTTTCTTCATGGTGGGCGACAACGTGAGGAAACACCCCGAACTGTACCGGCAGATTGTCGAGGCAGGGCATCAGGTGGGCAACCACACCTTCAACCACTGGAGCGGCTTCAAGCACACCACGAGGGCTTACAGCGCGAATGTTCAAAAGGCCAACGAACTTATCAAGGGGCACCTCTTCCGTCCGCCGCACGGCTGGATGCGTTGGGAGCAGTATTTTTGGATTGGAAGGAAATACAGGATCGTGATGTGGGATCTCGTGACACGCGACTACAGTAAGTGGATGACTGCCGACGACATCGTGAACAACGTGAAGCGGTACGCCCGCAACGGCTCTATCATCACGTTCCACGACTCGCTGAAGAGCATCGACAAACTGCGTTTCGCACTGCCCGAAGCACTGAAATGGCTGAAAGAACAGGGGTATGAGTTCAAGGTGTTCGACTGAAAAATGATAAACCGACAAACCGTTCAAGCCGTCAATATGGAGAACATTAACGATATGAACGGCATGACGATATGAACTACATGGAAAAAACTAACGACATGGAAAAGATAGAAAAAAGCAAGGCTCTCGCCGCCGTGGTGCATACGTTCTTCAAATATTTCACCCTCGGGGTGATAGAGGGAAAGGCTGACAACTCCGCGTCGGGCGACATGAGACTATATGAACCGCATAACGTGAAGCGCACGGCGACGGAGCACATAGAAGACGTGTCGAGGGTGTTCAACCAAGAAGCCTTTTATGCCATATCACGGATGAACTACATCGAGGAAGAGTTAGAGCAGGAACTGAAACTGTTTGTCGCCTCCGGCAACTCCACCGATGCCATGGGGCTGATGCGTTTCGCCTGTCGCACGGAAGATTTCTACAACGCCATGGTAAACGAATACAAACGCAACATGGAGTCACTCCTCTGCGGTTCGCTGTCGCCTATCGCCGACGCACAAGGTAGCGAACGCTCTATCATCGCCCTTGGTGAAATGGAAACAGAAGCGGCAGAGAACATCATCAACCGCATAGCCAACTGCGCATACGAAGAGGGGCGGAAATTGGCATAAAGAGACAATAAAGAAAGAAGCCAAGAAATAACAACAACGCCCTAAAGGACAAGCCACAACTGCGGAAAGCGCAAGTCGGATGTCTTTTAGGGTGTTGTTCTATTGTCAGTAATATGAGTTAGCGATATAGTGTTTTATCGCTCCCCCACTCTACTGCATATCGTAAACCACCTGCATGAGTTTCTTGCCGATAGCGTCGGCCTCATCCATGGTCTGAGCCTCGCTGTAAACGCGGATGATTGGTTCAGTGTTGCTCTTGCGAAGATGAACCCATTTGTCGGGGAAATCGAGTTTCACACCGTCGATGTCGGTAACGGTGACATCTTTCTCACGGCCGTACAGTTCCTTAACCTTAACGAGGATAGCGTCCACGTCGGTAGAGGGCGTAAGGTCGATGCGGTTCTTGGCGATGCAGTATTCGGGGAAAGTGCTGCGCAACTCGCTCACCTTACACTTCTTGTGCGCCAGCGAAGACAGGAACAGGGCGATGCCCACGAGAGCGTCGCGGCCGTAATGGCTCGCCGGATAAATCACTCCGCCGTTGCCCTCGCCGCCGATGACCGCTCCCACCTCCTTCATCTTGGTGGTAACGTTCACCTCGCCCACGGCAGCCGCCGTGTAAGTGCCGCCGTAACGAGCTGTGACATCACGCAAGGCACGCGTGCTGCTGAGGTTGGAAACGGTGTTTCCGCCGCCGGGCGTGTTGGCGAGGATATAGTCAGCCACCGAAACGAGGGTGTATTCCTCACCGAACATCTTGCCGTCCTCGCAGATAAACGCAAGACGGTCCACGTCGGGGTCTACCACAACGCCGAGGTCGTAGCCGCCACCGGCCATCTCCCCCATGATACCGGAGAGGTTCTTCTCCAGCGGTTCGGGATTATGGGCAAAGTCACCGTTCGGCGTACCGTTGAGGAGTTTGTACTCCACCCCGAGCCTGCCGAAGAGTTCCGGCAGGATAACGCCGCCCACGGAATTTATGGTGTCCACGCAAACCTTGAAATGCGCGTTCTTTATAGCCTCAACATCAACGAGGTCAAGGGCGAGCACTGAGTCAATGTGCTTCTTGTTGTAAGAATCATCCTTGGTATAGCTGCCGAGTTTGTCCACGTCGGCATAGCAGAAATCTTCGCTCTCAGCAATGGCAAGCACCTCGTTGCCGTCGTCTTTTGTGAGGAACTCCCCTTCGTTGTTGAGCAGCTTCAGTGCGTTCCACTGACGGGGGTTGTGGCTGGCGGTGATGATGATGCCGCCGGCGGACTTCGACATTATCACGGCAAGCTCCGTTGTGGGAGTAGTTGCCAATCCGATGTCGAGCACGTCGTAGCCCATTCCCATAAGAGTGCCGCAAACAACGCTGCGCACCATCTCGCCGGAGATACGGGCGTCGCGCCCCACAACAATCGTGTTGCTCTCCGACTTCTTGCTGCGGCGGATGAATGTGGCGTATGCCGTGACAAATTTCACTATATCAAGCGGATTCAGCGTGTCGCCGGTATGGCCGCCGACAGTTCCGCGTATTCCCGAAATTGATTTTATCAGTGTCATAGTATTCAGTTTATTATCACATACAGGCACGCTTAACGCCCGCCTGTATGATACAAGTCATGTCAATATCCCCTTTGGTAAGTCAAGTCATAGAGACAGGGGTAAACGCCCGACGTGGCGTAGGTATGCCCTGCCGTGTGAGGCACGATAATCCTGACGCGGGCGATTTCGCTCGTCTTGTCGAGCAGCGACACATTGCCGGTCTCCGTAGCCTCTTCGGTCTGACGACCGAGATTGACATACGACAGCGGAGCGAGCCAGCCGGTAGGCACCGAAGTGGAGGAGTAATTGCGGTACATCAGGCTCGAACTGGTATCGAATGTGCCGCTGAAAGTGCCGCTCGTGTTCGTCACGTTCATCTTGTCCACAACGGTGATGTAATAGGCAAGCATATTGGTGCTCTGCAGCGTGTCGGTGAGCAGGTTGTACTCGCGGAAGCGGCACAGCACCGTGGCGGAATTGCCGCTGCTGAGTTTTTCGCCGCAGCCCTTCCTCACAATCTGCAGATAGCAGCCCGAATTGCTCAGGTACACGAACTCGTGCTTCGCGGTGTCGGTCTTCTCGCCGTTGGCCTTGAACTCAGCCTCCGAAATCACGTTGATGCCGTTCTCGCTGATGTATTTGTTGATTGCCGCACGCTCACGGTCTTTCTGGTCAGCGTATGTCTCGGTGTTGCTGCATCCAGCCGCAACAATCATCATGGCCATTGCCGCCATAAAGAGATATGCAATTTTCTTCATTCTTGTCAATTTGTCTTTACTGAGGGAATATCCGCACAATGTTGCAAATGTACTAATATTCCGCCAAAGAGCATACATATACCTATATATATTACGCATCTTTAACGCGGAAATATACCAAACGGCTCTTGCCGTCTACCATTTGTAATCCCGTATCGCCTTATTAACAATCACCTCAGCCTCCGCCATTGTGCAGTTGAGGTGTCCGCCCGACGCGTTGAGGTGTCCGCCGCCGTTGAAAAACTTTTCCGCCAGTTTGTTGCAGGGGAAATCGTCCACCGACCTGAGGCTCACCCAAATTGTGTTCGGTTTTTCGGTGTCTTCACGGAGCGATACGCTCAACTTCACGCCCTTGATCTGCAAGGGCATGTTCACAAGCCCCTCAGCGTCGCCCTTGGCGAAATGGAAATGCTTGAGGTCCTGCCGCGTGAGGGTGAAATACGCCGCGTGACATTCCGGCACGACGTTTAGCTTGGCGTACATCACATAGCCAAGGAGCCGCATACGCCACAGACTGTAATTGTTGTAGACATTGCGGTAAATCTTGTCCTTGTTTATCCCCTTGGTGAGGAGCTGGCTGATGATGAAGAATATCTCGGGGCGAGTGGAGTTGTAGGTAAACCCGCCCGTGTCGGTCATCATTCCGCAGTAGAGCGGCACCGCCACCTTGTCGTCGGCCTCCTCAAACGCCCCCATCTGCCATATCAGCCGGAAGACAAGTTCGCAGGTGCTGCTGGCTTCGGGATGAGACACCATGATGTCGGCATCCACCGAAGGGTCGAGGTGATGGTCCACGAGTATCTTGCGTGTCGCGGACGACGTGATGAGCGGTTCAAGTTCCGCCGTACGGTTCGCGTCGTTGAAGTCAAGGCAGAACATCAGGTCGGCGGCCTTCACGGCAGCCTCAACCTCCTCTTTCTTCTTGTCGTAGCGCAGAATATCCACCGTTCCCGGCAGCCACTGCAGGAAATTGGGGAACATATCGGGCAGGATGACCTTAACGTCGGTCTTGCCTGTCTGCCGCAGATAAGCCGCCATGCCGAGCGAAGAACCCACGGCATCGCCGTCGGGACTGCGGTGGCTGAATATAACGATATGTTCAGACTGTGCGACGAGGTCGGTGAATTTCGCCGCCTCGTCGTCTGTCAGCAAATTCAAGTTCATCAGTTGCTTATTTGAAGAGTTTCTCCGGATAAACGCCCTCGTCCACAAGTTTCTGAATCCTGTCCACCGTGCCTTGGCGGTCGGCTGCGTAAGTCACGCCGAACCACTTGCTCGTGGTGTCGAGCACCTTCACCGTGGCGGTGCCGTCGGTGATGAGCTTGTTCACCATGAGGGGGATGAAGAACTCCGCCTTGAGGTTTGTCATGCTCTCGGGCTGCGAGAGGAACTCGCGGAAATAAGCGTCGCTGTATTCAAAGTAGTCGGGCGTGAAGCCCCACACGTTCATCGACACCGGGGTGTTGTCGTCTATCGCCACCCATGCGCCCTGCTCGTCCTTGTAGCTCACCTTGCCGTCGATGCGCATTATCTCGGTGCGCTCCACCACTGTGGTGAGGTTGCCGCAGTCGTCCTTTGAGCACACGCCGCGCGCCACGGTGCCGTTCTCCGACAGCGTGTTGCCCACGCGGAAGCCCACCATGGCGTAGGCGTTGCGGCTGCCTTCGGGCAAACTGCTGAGGAACTTGCCGATAACCATGAAGCAGTCGCGGTTGTAGAAATCATCGCAGTTTATTACGCAGAACGGCTCGTGTATCACCTCCTTTGCCATCATCACGGCGTGGTTGGTGCCCCACGGCTTCACCCTGCCCTCAGGACAGGAGAAGCCCTCGGGCAGAGCGTCGAGGCTCTGGAAACAGAGTTCGAGCGGCACGTGACCCTCGTATTTCTTCAGTATCTTCTCGCGGAAATCATCCTCGAAATCCTTGCGGATAACGAAAACGATTTTGCCGAATCCGGCCTGTATAGCGTCGTAAATGGAATAGTCCATTATCGTTTCCCCGTTGGGTCCCAGTCCGTCGAGCTGTTTCAGCCCTCCGTATCTGCTGCCCATGCCGGCAGCGAGCAGTAACAATGTAGGTTTCATATCAGTATATATTTATAGGTTATTGTCGTTTGTCACATAAAACTCTGCACGGCGAACACCACCGCCACGTATCTCGCGAACTTGCCCAGTGTCATCGCCGTGACGGTTACGGGGATGTTTGATTTCATAAGCCCCAACAGCACCGTGAGCGCGGAACCGATGATCGGCAGGAAAGCGAAGAACGCCATCCACGCTCCGCGCCCGGCCATGAACCGCTGCGCGCGGTCGAGGCTCTTCTGGCTCACGTGGAGGTATTTCTCTATCCAGTCCATTCTGCCGAACGTGCCTATCCAGTAGTTGAACAGTCCACCGAGCACGTTGCCGATTGTGCCGTAGGCTATCAGCGTCCACGGTTCGAGTCCCGCCGCCCTCAGCGCGCCAATCACCACCTCGCTGTTGAAGGGCAACACGCTGCCGGCGACAAGTCCGGAAAGGAACATACCGAAATATCCGTAACTTATAAGAAATTCCAACATATCGTCTTTTTGTCAGTTAAGGAACAGGTTATACGCCGTCAGCGCCAGCATCCCCACGCACACGAGGCAGAACACTATGTTCGTGAGCCTCGTCTTGGTCAGGGCGATGTAGTGGGCGAAGAGGCAGCTCGTGTTCACCGTTATCAAGGGCATCAAGCTGTCGTAATGCTGCGGCTGCAACACGATGAAGACTATCGTGAGGAGGTCCATGGTGACGAAGATTTCGTATATCATCCTCGTGCGTATCTTGTCGAGATAACTGCCGCGGAGGAAATGCACGATGCCTATCACCGCCAGCACCACAAACGCCGCGAAAGTGGCTATGCGGTGGGTGTCGAGAAGCGACACGTCACACAGCGCCCCGAACTCGCCCAACCGCATGAAATGCTCCGCGAGAGCGTCAATCCGCCCGTCCCACACGTAATATCCGGCAAGGAACCAGTATGGTGCGATTACGCCCAACACCGACGCCCACAGCATCTTGTGGCTGAACGCCATGAGGTTGAACGCCATGAGAAACCACAGGAACGGCACAAAATAGAGTATCTGCACGAACCACAAACTCACCACGCCCAGCGAGGCGAAGGAGTAGAACACTATGCCGGGGGCTTTCTTGTCCTGGTATATTCGCACCAGCGATAGGTAGAAGAGGATGAAGAACATCTGCGTTACCGCCGTCTGCATGGAGGCGAAAAGGAACGGCGCGGCGCACGTCATGACGAGGAACGAGCAGGAAACCATCCTGCTGTAAATCCTTATCAAGGAGTTGTTGTTGTTGAGCGCGACCATCGCCAGCGCGGACACCACGAACATGGCGAACTGAAGGTACAGTCCGCTGCCCACGGCGCCAGCCGCCAGCCACATCACCGTGGCGTAAAGCACGGTGACGGGGAAGGCGAAACGGCTTTCCGCCACCTTGTTCTGCAGTCTCTTGCGCCTCATCACAAATCCTGTCCGATGTCTTTTCTGAAATATTTGTCGGTGAAGTGTATCTTGCCGGCTTCGGCGAACGACTTGGCGAGAGCCTC
>CAVHWJ010000020.1:11599-13486 GCA_963639565.1 uncultured Prevotella sp.
AGGTCGCTCTTTATGCGCAGCATCACGCTCTCAGTCTCGGGGTCGCCCATGCGGCAGTTGTATTCTATCACCATCGGTTCGCCGTCCACGTTGATAAGTCCGAAGAAGATAAAGCCCTTGTAGTCGATGCCCTCTGCGGCAAGTCCCTCCACCGTGGGACGGATGATGCGGTCTTCCACTTTCTTCATCCATTCCTTTGTGGCGAACGGAACGGGCGTAACGCTGCCCATGCCGCCGGTGTTCAGCCCCGTGTCGTGCTCGCCGATGCGCTTGTAGTCCTTGGCTTCGGGGAGAATCTTGTAGTTCTTGCCGTCGGTCAATACGAACACCGAGCACTCTATGCCGCTGAGGAACTCCTCAATGACCACCTGTGCCGAGGCGTTGCCGAACATACCGCCGAGCATTTCGCGGAGTTCCTTCTTCGCCTCGTCGAGCGTGGGCAGGATGAGCACGCCCTTTCCGGCGCACAGTCCGTCGGCTTTCAGCACGTAGGGTGCTTTCAGCGTTTCGAGGAATTTCAGTCCCTCGTCGAGCGTAGTGCCGTCAAATGTGCGGTATTGCGCCGTGGGGATGTTGTGCCTCTGCATAAAGCCTTTCGCAAAGTCCTTTGACCCCTCAAGCACCGCCCCTTTCTTAGAGGGACCGATAACGGGGATGTCCTTTGTCCGCACGTCGTTCTTGAAATCATCGTAAATACCCTTCACGAGCGGGTCTTCGGGCCCCACGACCACCATATCGACAGACTTCTCCACGCAGAAATCCTTTAGCCGCTCAAAGTCGTCGGCCTTGATGTCCACGTTCTCGCCCACCCCTGCCGTTCCTGCGTTGCCGGGAGCGATAAAGAGTTTGTCTACCTTTTTACTCTGTGCTATTTTCCAAGCCAACGCGTGCTCGCGTCCGCCGCTGCCTAAAAGGAGTATTTTCATAATCTTCTGCGAATGATTTTAATTATGCTGCAAAATTACAATAATATGTCATTTCCGCAAAAAACAAATCCCCTAAAGTTATTTTGTCACATTGTTATTTTATCACTCCATATCCCCGATGAACCGGAAAAATGACTAACTTTGCAACAAAACAATAATATCAAGTGTTGAAATGAACGTACGCAGATTGTTGTCCGTCACCATTGCCCTGCTTGTGGGCATGGCTGCCTGTGCCGCCGACATAGACCGCGGCACAATATACGACCGGCTGCGCACACTTACCGACCGGCAGCTGCTCGACAAGGGCTACGCCCTGTTGCAACACGGCGAGAAAACCGACAGCGCGGTGATATGCTACACCATCGTAGTGAACAGGTTTTACGACGGCGAACAGTCAGAAAAATCTACCGACAACACCATCGTTGCCATGGAGAACCTTGGCAACATCTACATGACCCGGCTGCTCGACTACCGCAAGGCTTACGAATACCTGATACAGGCGCGGCGACTGGCCGACAGCAACGGCAACAAACGCCACCTTGCATATATATACCTGAGTTTGTGCAACGTGTGGAAGATGTCGATGCTCACGTCCGGCAAACAGCGCGACAGGTATGTGGCGACACTGCGCAAAGCCTTCCACTACGCTTGGCTTTCGGGCGACGCCGACATTGCCGCCACGGCTCTCGTGGCACTGTGCGACGAGGCTCTTTTCGCCCAGCCAAGTATGGATGTGGGGGAAGAGGTGAGGCAATACGCTAAAATGCGCAAGCCCAAGGGTACGCAACTCATAGCATACGCCAAATGCTTTGCCAATGCCACCATGCTGGCGCAGAGGCGCAGATACGACGACGCGGCGCGGGCTTTCGGAGCTTCAGCCAATATGGTGGACACGAAACTGGCTCCCGAACGCTACCGCTACATATCACTGAGCAACCAGGCTTACGCACTGTTCCTGTCG
>CAVHWJ010000020.1:13852-16525 GCA_963639565.1 uncultured Prevotella sp.
CTGCGACTAAGCTACCGCATGCTGTACCAAAAGAACGAGGCTCTGCTGCACCGGGACGACAAGAAAGAGAAATACAAAAACAGCCGGCTCGACACCTACGGAAAACACGCGCTGATGAAAAAGATAACGGACGTGCTTGAAAACAACGCCGAAATCTACGACGACGCTTTCTGCCTTAACCGCATGGCGGAACTTGTGAAAGCCAGTTATAAGGACGTGTCGCAAGTGGTGAACGAGGAGTATGGCGGCAATTTCAACTCCATGCTCAACGAATACCGCATACGCGAGGCGTGCCGGCGACTCAGCGACACGGCAAACTACGGCCGTCTCACCATCGAGGCCATAGCCCGGAGCGTGGGATTCAAGTCGCGCACGGGGTTCGCCACGCTGTTCAAGCGGTTCACCGGCATGACGCCATCGGTGTACCAAAAGATAGCCTCTTCGCGTCAAATTGTATAAAACCATGATTATATACATACGCAGGGATTGAAAACAAGTGCTTCTTATATGCAATTTGTAACTTTGCCGACAAGTTACAAATCAACTAAAAATAATTGTATATGAAGAAGCATCTACCTATCATCTGCAAAAGCACATTGCTGATTGCCTTTGCCGCCATTGGCGCAAACGCCGACGCACAGACGCTGTTCAAGTCCGTATCTGAGAAAGCGGCCGCCCAAAGGCTGCTGCTGCGCCCCGCAACAGGCAACGCCACCAAACCAACCGCTCTGCGCATTGACCGGAAGAAAGCCAGCAGCGAGTCGGCAATAGTACTCATCAACGAGGACTTCGCCAAGATGTCGGGCGGAACACCCGACAAGCCCGACACCTCTACCCCACTCGCCAGCGAAGAATCAAGCATATACATCGACCCGGCACTCACATCAGACGGCACCTGGGCCGGCACCAACGTGTATGCGGCTGGAGGCAGCTGCGCCATGGTGTCGCCCGACGGCGAGACGGTGGCAGAACTGCTCACACCGCTGGGCGACTACTCCGGCGAGATTACCGTGACGTGCCGCATAAAGGCAATTTCGGTGGAACGCGACGGCGAGACCGTGACAAAAGGCTCTACGCTTGACATTGTGCCGTATATCGGAGGTTACATGAACGGCTCTTACGCCAAGACCGATGCCGGCGACGGCTATTCCGTGAGGGTATATCCCAAACAGGGTTGGAACGAGGTGAAGTTCACGTTCTCTAACTACAGCGCAAACAACAACGGCTTCATAGCATTCGCCACACAGAACGGACTCGTGATTGACGACATAAAAATAACGTCGAAGGCCACCTTCATTGCGCAGCCGGCAATCCTGCCCGCCACTTCGTTCAAGAAAGACGGTTTCACCATAAACTGGGAACCTGTGCTCAAGGCATACGACTATTGCATCGACTTATATAAAAAGGTGTACACCACCGACGGCGACGCGGAAATAAAGGAGGACTTCAACGACGGAAGCCTGAACAACGACTGGACAATAAGCGACTGTTCGTTCACTCCCGACCTGGGCGCCGACGGGACACAGGCTCTGCTGCTCAACTCGGGCGACACCATAGCCACGCCATACAACTACTCAAAATACAAGTCGGCGACATTCTACATGAAAGTGACCGGTCCCGACGACCTTGACAAATACAGCTACGGCGACGTTTACATCGACGTGCTCAACGAGGACGGATGGCAGCAAGTGGGGGCGTTCACTGCCGGAGGCTTCCTTGACGGCCGTACGGTGGACATCGACCAGTCACTGCAATACGCCTTCGCCAACAACTACTACGGCTTCCGCCTTCGTCCGGAACTGAGCGACGGATGCCAGCTCATTCTCGACGATTTCGACATGACGACAGGACGCGGCGGCTACCTCGAACCGGTATTCGGCAGCAACTCCATGCAGTTTGGCGGCGACGACACTTATTACGACGACTCGCAAGACTGCACCTACACCTTCGGCGGTCTCGACCCCGACACGGAGTATTACTACCGCGTGCGCTCGCACTACCAGCGGCAGTTCTCCAAGTCGGACACATACCACGCCCTGGGGGTGAGCGCACCGGAGAACCTTGAGGCAACCGACGTAAAGGCAGACAGCTACACCGCCACATGGCAGTCCGCGCCAAAGGCAACAAGCTACACAGTGAACGACTACACCGTGTACACCGCCGCACAGGACGAGCGCAACCACACGCTCATGGAAGAGACATTCAACAAGGTTGGCGATGATGTTACCGAAGCCACAGACCTCGACAACATGACCGTTCTGAGCAACTACGAGGAAACGAACCTTGACGCGTATGCTGACAATGCCGGCTGGAAGGGCGTGAACAACGGCATGATAAACGGTATGCTCGGATGCGACTACAACTATTATTACGGTTATCTGCAGACGCCGGAGCTGAACACCGCCAACAACGACGAGTTCACACTGAGCGTGAAGGCTTACGGCTACTACGGCGACGAACTGCTGATATACACAGACAACGACACATACTCCATACCGTTTGAAGACCAGGGCGACGAATACTATGGCTGTCTGGACAAGAGCATAACGCTCAAATCCAACGGCAAGAACCAGAAACTCATACTGCTCACAAACGCCGGAGCACCGTTCGCCATCGACTACATCAAGGTGGCGCAGGACATAAAGGCCGGCACACGTGTGCTGAAGTTCAACA
>CAVHWJ010000020.1:16756-17949 GCA_963639565.1 uncultured Prevotella sp.
CCCCGACACAAGGGATAAACATCGTGAGGATGAGCAACGGCAGCGTAAAGAAGATTTTTGTAAAATGATAATCTAAAGCTAAAAAAGGAGAGGCCGGGCGAGAAATTGCCCGGCCTCTTGTTTTTGTTGCCGCTATAACCACTGCCCTGAAATCAGAACTGCTCCAGAATTTCTATCCTTTTCTTCGTGTCGGGGTGGGTGCTGAAGAGGGAGGAGAGGAAATTCATCGCACCTCCTGCCGAGAGGTGCTGCGGATGGATGATGAAGAGCTGGGCGATGTCGTCGCGCTTCACGTTCTGCAAGCCCGGGTCGCCGCTAATCTTGCGCAGGGCGGAGGCGAGGGCAAGTGGATTGCCGCAGAGTTCAGCCCCGCCGGCATCAGCCATATACTCACGCTTGCGGCTGATTGCGAATCGGGTGAGCGAGGTGAAAAGATAGGCTATTGCGCACAGCAAATAACCGATGATAAGCACCACGATAATAGAGAGACCGCTGTTCTTGTCGTCATCGCGGTCGCGGCTGCTGCTGACGCGCCGTCCGCCACCGCCGAAGATTGCCATATTATATATGGTCTCAGACACCATGCTCATCACCGTGGAGATGATTCCCACGAAGATGATGCTCGTGATGAGCAGCCGCGTGTCGTGGTTGCGAATATGGGTAAGTTCGTGGCCTATCACCCCCGATAGCTCATCGTCGTCGAGCAAGTCCATAAGCCCCGTCGTCACCGTAACGGTGTAGCTCTTCTTGTCGATGCCGCTGGCGAAGGCGTTGAGCTGCGGGTCGTTCACGATGTTTATCTGCGGCATGTCCATGCCGGCCGTCATGCAGAGGTTCTCCACGATGTTGTAGAGCCGAGGATTTTCCCTGCGCGTCACGGGATGCGCCCCCGTGGCGGCACGCACCATGGAGCTGTTGAAGAGGTATGCCACAAGGAACCACACCCCCACTCCGCCCACCACCCACGGCAGGGCCTGGAGGAAATAATAGTTCACCGTGGCGGCGTCGAGACGGTTCACCACGTTGCCGTACTGGTCGTAATACCCGTTGCCGAAATAATCCAGAAGGGCGATGAAAGCCCACACCACGCCGAGAATTATCAGCGGGAACATCAGCAGCAACAGCAGGGTCATCCTGTTGTTGCGGCTTATCTGGGTCTGCATCCCTACATATCTCATGTTCCTATATGATAT
>CAVHWJ010000021.1:0-4754 GCA_963639565.1 uncultured Prevotella sp.
ATCTTGCCCTTGGTGATTGTCTTGGGCAGCGAGATGCCCTCCTCGTCGTCCTGCAAGCCGGTGAATATCTCGTAGGGATAACCCTCGAAGAGACCCACGAAAGCCACCCATTTCTCCTTGTTGTTCTGGAAGCGCACCACGTCGCACTCCAGTTCCTTGGGGCGCACCTCGGTGACGCGCGGCGGCACGCAGACAGGCACGTTCTCCTGCGGCTTCGCCTTCTTGGACTTCTTCTCCACGGCAATCATCACGCCGGAGCGCGAGCCGTCGCGGTAAACGGTGCAGCCCTTGCAGCCGGACTTCCACGCCTCCATATAAAGGCGGTTCACGAGCTGCTCGTCCACACTGTTGGGCAGGTTTATCGTAACGCTGATGCTGTGGTCCACCCATTTCTGTATCGCGCCCTGCATCTTCACCTTCATGAGCCAGTCCACGTCGTTGGCGGTGGCTTTGTAGTAGGGCGACTTCGCCACAAGCTCGTCCACCTCTTCCTTGGTGTAGCGGCGCGCGGTGTCGTAGCCGTTCACCTTCATCCATGTGAGGAACTTGTGGTGATACACCACAAACTCCTCGAAGGAGTCGCCCGACTCGTCCACGAAGTCCACATGAACGTCGGCGTCGTTGGGGTTCACCTTGCGGCGGCGCGTGTAGACGGGCATGAAGACGGGTTCTATGCCGCTCGTGGTCTGTGTCATCAGACTTGTCGTTCCCGTGGGGGCGATGGTGAGACAGGCGATGTTCCTCCTGCCGTGCTCCACCATGTCGGCATACAGTCCGGGGTCGGCTTCCTTGATGCGGTTGATGAAGGGGTTGTCCTTCTCCCTCTCGGCACTGAACACGGCGAACGCACCGCGCTCCTTTGCCATCTCCACCGACGAGCGGTAGGCGGCGAGGGCAAGGGTCTTGTGGACGAGGACGGAGAAATCCGTCGCCTCCTGCGTGCCGTATCTCAGGTTCATCGCCGCTATCATGTCGCCCTCGGCGGTGATGCCCACGCCGGTGCGGCGGCCCAGGCCGCTCTTGTGCTTTATCTTCTCCCACAGGTGGTATTCGGTGTGCTTCACGTCGTCGTCCTGCGGGTCGCTCTTAACCTTTTCCAGTATCTGGTCTATCTTCTCAAGCTCCATGTCCACGATGTCGTCCATCACGCGCTGCGCTATCGCCACGTGTTTCTTGAAGAGGTCGAAATCGAAGCGCGCCTCGGGGGTGAAGGGGTTTACCACGTAGGAATAGAGGTTCACCGACAGCAACCGGCAGGAGTCATACGGACAGAGCGGTATCTCGCCGCAGGGGTTGGTGGAAACGGTGCGGAAGCCAAGGTCGGCGTAGCAGTCGGGGATGCTCTCGCGCAGTATCGTGTCCCAGAAGAGCACGCCCGGCTCCGCGCTTTTCCATGCGTTGTGTACTATCTTCTCCCACAGTTTCTTCGCGTCCACGGTTTTCTGCACAAGCGGAGCGTCGCTGTCAATGGGGAATTTCTGGGTGTATTCCGTACCCTCCGACGCGCAGCGCATAAAGTCGTCGTCGAGCTTCACCGACACGTTGGCGCCGGTTATCTTGCCCTCCTGCATCTTGGCGTCGATGAACGCCTCGCTGTCGGGGTGCTTTATGCTTATCGAGAGCATCAAGGCGCCGCGGCGACCGTCCTGCGCCACCTCGCGAGTGGAGTTGCTGTACCGCTCCATGAACGGCACAACGCCCGTGGAGGTGAGGGCGGAATTGTTCACCGGCGTGCCTTTGGGGCGCAGTTGCGAGAGGTCGTGCCCCACTCCGCCGCGCCGCTTCATCAGCTGCACCTGCTCCTCGTCCATGAGCATCACCGCGCCGTAGGAGTCGGCGTCGCCGTCGAGACCGATAACGAAGCAGTTTGACAACGATGCCACCTGGTAGTTGTTGCCGATGCCGGTCATCGGACTTCCCGCCGGAACGAGATAGCGGAAATGGTCAAGCAGGGAGAATACCTCGTCTTCGCTGAGGGGGTTGGGGTAGTTGCGCTCTATACGGGCAACCTCCCTTGCTATGCGTCGGTGCATATCGGCAGGGGTCTTTTCGTAAATATGTCCGAAGCTGTCTTTCAGGGCGTATTTGTTGGCCCACACCCGGGCCGCCAGCTCGTCGCCGCCGAAATAATCCTTTGAGGCTTGGAACGCCTCGTCAAACGTGTATGTATCTTTTTGTTCCATTAGTATATAAATAATGTATAATAAGTCTGCGCTGTCATGGGGCGGAATATCATCCTGCATATTCCAAAGGCGACAAGGACAGAATTTCCGTCCGGACCGAAACCCTGTGCTTGCAAAGATAAAAAAAATCCCACGACAGGCAAAACAAAACAATTTATTTTTAGAAACCGCATATCGGGGCTATTGCGGCTATCACGTTCAAAGCCTTGCCTTTGTCAAAAAAAAAAAAAAAACAGAGCAAAATGCCGCATAATATAAAAACAGAGCGAAATGCCGCATAATATTTTCCCATAGCCACAATTATCAGTATTTTTGCACTATACAATACACAAAGCGGAAAAGCCCCACCGGAGATATGGGGAAAGACAACGAATAAAGAAAATAGCTAATTACGTTTAGGCAAATGGATCACCACACCCATCATCATAACGATGAAACGCACATCGACTCGTCGGAACTTTTCAAGAGGAGTTCCCTGTCGGCACAGAAGAAGCGCAGGATTATCTCAAACGTTCTGTTTGTGGTAATGACCCTGCTGGCAATAGGCATCGTAGCGGCGTGCCTGTTGGCAAGTTCGCTTTAGCCTAAGGCTTCTTCCACTTTCCAGTCGGTGATGTTATGCGTGGCGGTATCGAAATTGACACCGACCTTGACTACCGGCAGTCCGCAAAGGGAGAAGCGGCGCGGATATTCCTTCAAGTCGATTTGGCGCATCGCCGCATCGGCGTTCTTGTTCAGTTTCAGTTCAAAGAGATAAAGGCGTGTGGCTGTGCGCAGCACCATGTCCACCCTGCCTTTCGGCGTGCGCACCTCAACATCCACGTAATTGTCGAGGATGGAGAAAATCACATACATCATCTGTTGGTAATGCCCTTCGGTGTCTGCCCCCACGCAATAGGGCACGGTGGCGAGATACGTCTGAAGCAGCTCCAGCGCAGCATCCATTTCGTTGCGGCGGATAAGGGCAGACATCTTGGCGATGGCGGTAGTGCCTTTCACCGTATTTGCCCCGATATAATGCGGCAGCAGACTGCGGTACAACCCCACGCGTATCTCCTTGTTGGGCAAATCAAGCAAATACAGGTCGGTCTCAGGGTCGTGACTCTTTATCGTTATGTAACCGCTCTGGTAGAGAAGCGGCATTATGGTGGTCATCCGTTCCGTGGGAGCGTCAAACTCCGACTTGTCAGCCTCGCCGCCTCCGATTTCAGAGGGCATCACGTGGAACTTGTGGAGCATATTAACAAGATACGTGGGCGTGCCGGAGGAGAACCAGTAGTAATCCAACAGCCCTGCCTCCATGGCACTCAACAGACTGAACGGATTGAACACGTCGGGCGAGTTAGCTGAGAAGTGGTAGCCGTCGTAGTATTCACCGAGTTTTTCCAGTGTCTCCTCCCTTGTCTTGCCTAATTTGCCGGCAAGAGCATCTACATCGTCTGACATCTGCGTTACGAGTTCTTCCTTGGTGATACCGCAGATGCCGGCATATTCGTCGCGCATACTCAGGTTGGTGATATTGTTGAGTTCGCTGAAGATGCTCATCTGCGAATATTTGGTGATTCCCGTGAGGAAGACGAAACGGAGGTATGGCTCGCAGTCCTTCAACGGACTGTAAAAATTGCGCATCACGTTGCGGAGCACAGGCAGGTTCTCGTCGTCGTGAACCACATCAAGGAGCGGAGCGTCGTATTCATCAACAAGAACGACCACCGGTTTGCCGGTCTGCTTGTGGGCTGCCATAATAAGGTCAGACAAACGGGTATTGGCATCCACTTGCGGACTGATAATCCCGAATTTCATTTCCTGTTTGCCCAACTCGTAAGCGAGATACCGCTCCAACTGATCTTTGTCCATGTGTTTTCCCCCTGCCATGCTGAAATGCAGCACGGGGTATTCAGTCCATTCCTTTTCAAGTTTCTCAATGGCAAGTCCCTTGAAAAGTTCCTTCCTGCCGGAAAAATAACTGTGGAACGTGGAGACGAGCAACGACTTGCCGAAACGCCGCGGACGGCTCAAGAAGAAATGTTTGCCGCCGCAGTGCGTCATGCGGTAAACGTATTCCGTCTTGTCCACATAGAGGAGGTTGCCCTTGACAATCTCCTCAAACGTCTGTATTCCTACCGGGTATAATCTCAAAGCTGCCATCAGTGATAAACATGTTGTCGCGGGCGCGGATGCCGCACCCACAATTCTGTGACAAACTTACGAAAAATATTCCAACCGACAAAGAGTTGTACAAATGACTTGAACAAAAAAAACGGATGCCGCAAGCCATTCGACAGGCCGCGGCATCCGCTTTATATCTATTTTTATTTTCTATCTCTCAATTTAGTCGAGCACGATGGGCTTGTATTTCGGAACGAGAGCCTTCATAACAACCCAACCGATGAGATATGCCACCGCACATACGCAGAAGATAATCATGTAACCGGCCGGCTTGCCCTCGAAACCGAAGAACTGGAACGCCGCGCCCTGCTCCTCAGCGTAGGTGAAGAGGTTTCCGGAGCACTTGTTGATGAGGAACGAACCGATACCTCCCGCCATTGCGCCGATACCCGTAATGGTGGC
>CAVHWJ010000021.1:5028-17806 GCA_963639565.1 uncultured Prevotella sp.
GTGAAGATGAGCAACATTCCCATTGAAGAGGATGACTTGTAGCCATACTGGTCAGAGAAATATGCCGGGGTCCAGAAGAGAAGGAACCACCAAACGCCGTCGGTCATGAACTTTCCGAAAGCGAACGACCATGTCTGCGGATGCTTGAAAGCCTCGATGTAGCTCATCTGCGGCTCTTTCTCGTCAGCGGCAGCCTGTTCGGCCTTGGTCTGAGTGTCGTCCTCGTCCTGGTTCACATAGAGAAGCTCGGTCTCGTTCACGAAACGTGACTTCGCAGGTTTGTCATAAAGGAAAATCCACACGCCGGCCCATACAAAGCCGATGACACCGATGATGATGAAAGCCATCTCCCAACCCCAAAGCTGGGCGAGCACCGGAATGGTGACAGGGGCTGCAAGCGCGCCGACAGAAGCACCGCTGTTGAAGATTGACGTGGCGAAAGCGCGGTCTTTCTTGGGGAAATACTCCGCCGTTACCTTAACGGCAGCCGGGAAGTTTCCAGCCTCACCGATTGCGAGGACGCAACGGCAGACGAGGAACGCGTACATACTCGTGGTGGCCACCACCACAGCCATGTCGCCGGTGAGTTTGGCGAGCGACGAGGCGATAGAGCCTGTGGCTGCGTCCGCGCCTACCCAAAGCTCAGTGAACAGACCGCATCCCGCGTGCATCACGGCGCCGAGCGACCATATCACGATAGCCCAGAAATAACCCTTCTTTGTTCCCATGAAGTCCACGAACTTTCCCGCGAAGAGGTTAGCTATGGCATAGAAGATTGAGAACACGGCGGTGATGTTGCCGTAAATCTCATCGTTCCAGTGGAACTCGGGTGAAATAAAGTCTTTCCATGTCAGCGACAGAACCTGTCGGTCCATGTAGTTAATGGTTGTGGCGAAGAACAGCATCGCGCACATGACCCAACGGAAGTTGGACATCTTAGTAGTTTGTATTGAAGCCATTTTCTATTATTGTTATTATTAATGTTTTTCCATACGTGCAAAGATAGTGATTTTTTTTGTATAGCAAGCACTGAGGTGACGATTTTTGCAAATAAAGCGGCACACGCTTCATAACCGGCATATTCCGCAACCAGTTTGCACAATGCTTTTAGTCCTGGTAATACACCCTCTTCACGCGTTCGCTGATGCCCGTGAGCACCTCGTAGGGTATTGTGCCGAGCGTGTCGGAAAGCACCGTCACGGGCAGGTCGTCGCCGAATATCTCCACGGTGTCGCCCTCACGGCAAGGTATGCCAGTAACGTCGATCATCGCCACGTCCATGCAGATGTTGCCCACGTAGGGGGCTTTCTGTCCGTTTACCAGACAGTAGCAGTTGCCCCTGCCCAAGTGGCGGTCAAGTCCGTCGGCATATCCTATCGGTATGGCGGCGATGCGGCTGTCGCGCGTGAGGTGTCCCTTGCGGCTGTAGCCCACGGTCTCCTCCTTAGGCACGTCGCGGAGCTGGAGAATTGTGGTCTTCAGCGTACTCACATTATTTATAATATGGTTGTCTCGGCTGTCGATGCCGTAAAGGCCCAGCCCCAGGCGGCACATATCGAGCTGCCTTTCGGGGAAATGCTCTATCCCGGCGGAGTTGTCGATATGCCGCAGTATATTGTGGGGGAATGCGCTCTGGAGCTTGCGGCTCGCCTCGTCGAAGAGTTCAAACTGCATCCTCGAGAAATTGTCGAAGTCGTCGCTGTCTGACCCCACGAAATGCGAGAACACCGACCGGGGGATGATTGCGTTCTGGCTCTTCAGTTCGCTGATGAGCCTGTCCATGTCGGTCTTGGGATTGAAGCCGAGGCGGTGCATTCCGGTGTCGAGCTTTATATGCACGGGGTAGCCGGTGATGCCCTCGCGCTGCGCCGCCTTGACGAGGGCTTCGAGGAGACGGAAACTGTAAACCTCAGGTTCGAGGTCGTAGTCGAACATCGTCTTGAACGCCGTCATCTCCGGGTTCATTATCATTATGTTGGCGGTGATGCCGTTTTTCCTCAGCGTCACGCCTTCGTCGGCTACGGCTACGGCGAGATAGTTCACGCGGTGATCCTGCAGCGTCTTCGACACCTCCACAGCCCCCGCGCCGTAGGCGTTGGCCTTCACCATTGCCACGAGCTTCGTCTCGGGCTTCATGAACGAACGGTAATAGTTGAGGTTGTCCACTATTGCGTGGAGGTTCACCTCGAGTATCGTTTCGTGTACTTTCTGTTCGAGGAGTTCGGTGATGTTGTCGAAGCCGAACGTCCGCGCCCCCTTAACGAGCACCACCTCGTCGTGGAGGGCGGCGAAAACGTCGCTGCCGATAAACGCCTCGGTGTCGGGGAAAAAGTATTTCTCACCCACCGCTATGCTGCCGGTCTCCGACATCAAGTCCGGTCCCACGCCGATGAATTTCTCCACGCCACGCTTCACGCAAAGGTCGGAAACCTCCTTGTAGAGCTGCGGCTTCTTCTGTCCGCTCTGGAGTATGTCGCTCAATATCACCGTGTGGCGGCGGCCGTTGTGGTCGGGACGGCGGTTCATAAAGTCGAGGGCTATGTCGAGGGAGTTGATGTCGGAGTTATACGAGTCGTTTATCAGAGTGCAGCCTCGCTGACCCTGCTTTACCTCCAGACGCATGGCGACAGGTTCGAGTGCCGCCATGCCGTTCTTTATCGCGTCGGCGGAAAGTCCGAGCGACAGGCACACGGCGAGACACGTTATGGAGTTCTCCACCGAAGCCTCGTCGATGAAAGGCAGGGTGTAGCTCCGCTCTTCACCTTTATTATATATATAGGTGATGGCGGTGGAGTCGGCTGACTTGTCGATGTCCTTTATATAGAGGGCTGCGTCGGGGTTCGTCTTCGACCACTCAAGGCGTTCGCCCTTGCAGTCGCACTCCTCCACGCAAGCGGCAATAACCTCGCTGTCGGCAGGATATACTATCTTCTCAGCGTCGTGGAAGAGAATGAGCTTTTCTTTCACTTTCTCCCTTACGTCCCTGAAATTCTCCTGGTGCGCCGCGCCGATGTTCGTTATCACTCCCACCGTGGGCTGGATGATGTCGCGCAGGGCGAGCATCTCGCCGGGCTGACTTATGCCGGCCTCAAAAACGCCCACCTGTGTCTGTTCGTCGAGAAGCCACACCGACAGAGGAACGCCGATCTGTGAGTTGTAGCTGCGCGGACTGCGGGTCACGGCCAATGTCGGCGAAAGCAGCTGGAACAGCCATTCCTTTACGATTGTCTTGCCGTTGCTGCCCGTGATGCCCACAATGGGGATGTTGAACTCGTCGCGGTGACGCTCGGCGAGCCGCTGGAGGGCTTCGAGCGGACTTATCACTTTCAGGAAATTGGCGTCGGGATAGGCTTGCTGCCAATCGCCGGGTATGGTGTCTACGACGAAGTTCCTCACCCCACGGCGGTAGAGGTCGGGGATGAAGCTGTGGCCGTCGTTGCGTCCTGTCTTCAAAGCAAAAAAGAGCGTCTCCTCGGGGAAACAGAGGGAGCGGCTGTCGGTGAGCAGAAAACCTATCGCGGCTGACTGCGCGCCGTATCTGTGCGCCCCTATCAATGTGGTTACTTTTTCAATTGAATAAGTCATTGCCTTTCATAATTAAATGCTGCAAATATACATGATATTTTTCAGAACGGCTTTATTTGCACCGCTGAAATTTCCTCACAGCGGAAAATATGGCGGCGAAACTCTTTTTATTCCCTTGCGCTTGCCCTGTTGTAAGCGTAATTTCGTATCTTCGCATCACATAAATTCAACGCCATGGAAATTCTGCTTCATTACATCTGGAAACACAGGATATACCCTCTGCGCAAACTCGCCACTGCCGACGGCGAGGCGGTGGAGGTGATTGACCCGGGACTGCACAACGGCAACGCCGGGCCGGACTTCTTCAACGCCAAGGTAAAGGTGGGCGGCGTGCTGTGGGTGGGCAACGTGGAGATTCACCAAAAGGCTTCCGACTGGTTCCTGCACAAGCACGACAAGGACGCGGCCTACGACAACGTTGTCCTTCACGTGGTGGGCGAGGACGATATGCCCGTTGTGACGAGCCGCGGGGAAAGGGTGAGGCAGATGGTAATGGAGGTGCCCGACTTTGTGGAGCGGAATTACAGGCAGCTGCTGAAAGAGGACAGGTTTCCGCCGTGCCACAGCATCGTGCCGAAACTGTCGAGGCTGACCCTCCACAGTTGGATGAGCGCGCTCGAAGCGGAGAGGCTGGAAATGAAGACCAAGGCGATAATGGAGTTGGTGAAGAGCCGCAACGGTTCGTGGGAGGAGGCGTTTTTCAGTACGCTTGCCCGCAATTTCGGCTTCGGGGTGAACGGCGACGCGTTTGGCAAATGGGCTGAAACGCTGTCACTGAACAGTGTGGCGCATCATCGCGACGACATTTTCCAGACGGAAGCGATATTCCTCGGTCAGGCCGGCTTGCTCGACCCGGCGGCTATGACTGAACGCAAACGGCAGGAGGCGGAGGGCGACGAATATTTCGGCAAACTGAAAAAGGAGTACGCTTACCTGTCGCACAAGTTCGGACTTGAATCCATGGACGGCAGAATGTGGAAGTTCCTGCGGCTACGACCGCAGAATTTCCCCTACATAAGGATTTCGCAACTCGCCAACCTCTACTGCAACCGGCGCGCCGGACTGAGCCAGATTGTGGAGTGCAAGGGTGTGGACGAGTTACAGGATTTGTTCTTTACGTGCGTCACCCCCTATTGGGAGACCCACTACACCTTCGGCAGCGAGAGCAAGAGGTCGGAGAAACGTCTGTCTAAGCAGTCGATAAACGTGATAATCCTCAACACCGTAGTCCCCACCCTCTTTGCCTACGGCAGATACAAGAACGACGAGAAGCTGTGCGACCGCGCGTTCCGTCTACTCGAAAGCCTCAAGGCGGAAGACAACAGCATCATCCGCCTGTGGCAGGAGTGCGGACTGGAGATAAAGACCGCCGCCGACAGCCAGGCCGTGGTGCAGCTGAAAAAGATGTACTGCGACCACAGGGACTGTCTCCGCTGCCGCATCGGCTATGAATACATCAAGGGCAACGGGTGGTTCGTGAAGGAGGATGAGGTGGAATAAGGATATAGCCCCACTCCACAGAAAATGTGTCCGACAATGACCTATTCAACCATTTTCCAGTCAAGCAGTCCCTTGCCTTCTTCGTCAAGTTCAATCCCCAATCCTATCACCTGACGCTTGTCGGCCTTGAAAGGCTCCATATACTGGCGGTCGAGGATTTGCCTTGTGGCGGCATCCTTACCGCCGTTGTTCCTCAGTTTGAGTTCCAAGACATAGATGTATCGGGAAGTCTGCACTATCATGTCTATCCTGCCTGTGGCAATCATCTTCTCCACTTCCACTTTCAAGCCGATGGCGTTGAAAATGGTACTGATGATAAGTCGGTAGCGTTCCTCCATATCCATCGAGGCGAGTTTCTTGTTGCTGTAAGGAACGTCGGCAATGAGGGCTTTCAACGCATTCATCGCCTCCCCTATCTTGGCGTTCTGAATCATTTTGAGCAACAGGCTTTGGGTGGAAACGACCTGCGACTTTGTGCGAAGGGTCAATGCCGGGACAACGAGTTTATAGAGAGCCTGTTTCACCTCTTCATTGGGGAAACCGAGAGTATATACCCCATCGTCGTATTCCTTAATGGTGAGGTAGCCAGACTGGTAAAGGAACAGCTCTGCACCGCCATCGCTAACGTCGCACGTCTCCAACGTCGTACTGTCGATATAGCAGTGGTCGAAATTTTCCTACGACACGTCGAGGTCATCCACGAACTTGGGAAGAAGCGAGGTAGCCCCGGACGCAGCCCAGAAATTGCTGAGTTTCGATATGTCGAGGGCGTTGATGAGACTGAAAGGGTTATATATGTCCACCATGTTATCCGCACTGAAATGATAGCCGTCGTAATAGTCTTTCAGACGGTCATGCGTTTCTTGTGCAGTCCATTTGTTCCGTGCCGCCAGCTTTTCCAGTTCCGGTTTGAAATTCTCCTGTATTTCCTCCTCCGTGATACCGCAGATTGCTGCGTATTCAGGCAGGAAACTTATATTGCTCAGGTTGTTCAACACGGAGAAAAGCGAAATCTGCGTGAACTTGGTGATGCCTGTGATGAATACAAGCCGTTCGTATTCGTCGTCGGCTTTAAGTATCGCGAAAACCTCGCGGTACACCTCCGTGCATCTGTCATGTTCGGGAGTGTTCCACGAGTGCTGGAGTGGTGCGTCGTATTCGTCGATGAGGATGGCCACATTCAAGCCGGTCTGTCTGTGTGCGGTTGTGATGATAGCGTCGAAGCGGTCTGCAAGTTGGGCTGTCGGACATGGAGTGATGCCGTATTTCTCCTCATATTCCCTAAAGCGCAAATTAAGGTAAGAGCGCAATGTCTCCGCATTGGCTCCGCCACGGCTCAAGTCAAGTCGGATGACAGGATACTGCTTCCATTCCTTTTCAAGGTGCATTATCTTCAGTCCCTCGAAGAGTTCCTTCCTCCCTTCAAGGTACATCTGCAACGTATCGACAAGTATCGACTTGCCGAAACGCCGGGGGCGGCTCAAGTAATTGTACTTTTGACCGCAGTTCACCAATTTCCAGATGATGTCGGTCTTGTCTACGTAGAGGTAGCCGTCTTCTCTGATTCTTTTGAACGACTGGATGCCGGCCGGCAATCTCCTGTTGCTGATGTCTTCCATATTCCTGCCCGTTGTTTTCTGCAAAAATACGTTTTATAATTGGAAATGCAAAGTCCATGACAGGAAAAGCGGATAAAATTCACTTTTCTGCATGGCTTTGTCCCTGCGCACTCTTACAACGTCGTTTCCCTAAAACAGCTGCAACGCACGCTTCATGATGTCGCTCGTCTCGTTGATAATCTGGAAATACTCGTCCATGTCCCATATATCCCTCGCGACGAGAGCCTTGAGCTGATTCTTTAGATAGGGCAAAGTCTGCCGGTATTCCTCCTCGTCCTTGGGCTTCACTTCTTTCTTCTCTGCCGCCGCACGAATGTCGTCGAGCATCTGCTGCGGCACTTCAAATCCGCTCCTGTAAGCCTCAAACGACGGGTACTGCTTCTTCAGATTCTTGCGGTTGCTGTCGATATACCTCAACACGGTCTCGTTCACGATGCCCTTCGCCACAAGCTGGCGGTGGTATTTGGTGTATGTCATCGTGTCGAGCGGCACGAAATAGTCGGGCATGATGCCTCCGCCGCCGTAAACCACGCGGTGCTTGCGCAGGGTGTAGAATTTCAGCGAGTCGGCGAAATGTATGCTGTCGGCGTTGGTCAGTTCACCGTGTTTCAGCCTTTTCTCAAAATCCTTGTAGTAGTCCTTTGCGTCACCTTTCTTATATGGCTTCTGTATGCAGCGGCCCGAGGGGGTGTAGTAATGGGCGATTGTGAGACGAATCATCGAACCGTCTGGCATATCGAACGGACGCTGCACCAGTCCCTTGCCGAACGTGCGCCGACCTACCACCTCGCCGCGGTCGTTGTCCTGTATCGCCCCCGACACGATTTCAGCCGCCGATGCCGTAAACTCGTTCACGAGCACCACCACCCTGCCGTCGAGCAGCCGCCCAGTGCCGTCGGCCTTGTAGTCCATGCGCGGCGATTTCAGTCCGCCGGCATACACAATCAGTTCGTCCTTTGGCAAGAACTCGTTGGCTATCTTCACTGCGGCCTGCAAATAACCGCCGCCGTTCTCCTGAAGGTCGAGCACGAGGTCTTTCATCCCCTGCTTCTTCAGCTTTTCCACCGCCGCCATGAACTCGCCGTATGTGGTAGCCCCAAAACTGCCAATCCTTATATATCCCACGCCGGGACGTATGATATACGATGCGTCGAGGCTCTTCACCGGAATCTTGTCGCGCTTAACGTTGAACACGAGGGTGTCTTTCACCTCGCGCCTCACCACGGAAAGCTTCACCATGGTGCCTTTCGGTCCGCGCAGCCTCATCATAATCTTGTCGCGCGGCATCTTCACGCCGGCTATGGCGGTGTCGTTCACCGCCACTATGCGGTCGCCCGCCACGATGCCAGCCTTTTCCGACGGCCCTTTGGCAATGGGCTGAATAACCACGAGCGTGTCTTCCACCATGTTGAACTGCACGCCGATGCCGTCGAAGTTGCCCTGCAACGACTCGTTCATGTCTTTCGTCTCCTTGGCGTTGGTGTAGGAGGAGTGCGGGTCGAGCTTGTCGAGCATCCCCCTTATCGCGTCTTCCACGAGTTTGCCCTCGTCCACGGAGTCCACATAGAAATTCGTCACCAGCATTTCGGCAATCTGTAGTTTGCGCAGCGGACTGTCCTGTCCCATGTTCACCTTCAGCTGTGCCGAGGCGGTAGCCGCCCACAGAATGAGAACCGCCGCAACCGCCATGCGCATCATGCGCCGTGCGGCGGAAAGCTGCGGTGTATTGTTTTTGTCGTTGATCATTGTCGTCAGTATAATGGATGTTCTTTAAAATGTTTCTTCCTCTTCGGGCCTGTCCTCCTCTATCACGAGGTTGTTGATGATGAAGTTCTGCCTCTCCGGGGTGTTCTTGCCCATGTAGTATTCCAGGAGCTTCTGCACCTGGTCTGTCTTGTGGAGCGTCACCTGTTCCAGACGCATATCGGGACCGATGAAATTCTTGAACTCGTCGGGACTTATCTCTCCGAGACCTTTGAAGCGAGTTATCTCCGGGTCGGGACCGAGCTGTTCTATCGCCGCCACGCGCTCTTCTTCGGTATAGCAGTAGCGTGTGATAAAGTCGCCCTTGCCTGTCGCACTCGCTTTCACCTCCTTTGACTTCACCTTCGATTTCTTGTTCCTCACGCGGAAGAGCGGAGTCTGCAACACATACACATGGCCTTTCTTGATAAGATCGGGGAAGAACTGCAAGAAGAACGTGATGATGAGCAGACGGATGTGCATGCCGTCCACATCAGCATCGGTCGCCACAATCACCTTGTTGTAGCGCAGCGTGTCAAGACCGTCCTCTATGTCGAGCGCGGCCTGGAGCAGGTTGAACTCCTCGTTCTCGTAGACCACCTTCTTTGTAAGCCCGAACGAGTTGAGGGGCTTTCCCCTTAGCGAGAACACCGCCTGTGTGTTCACGTCGCGGCTCTTGGTGATGCTTCCGCTGGCGGAGTCGCCCTCGGTGATGAAGATCGCGCTCTCCTCCTTGCGCTCGTGCTTCACGTCGCTGTAATGGATGCGGCAGTCGCGCAGTTTCCTGTTGTGGAGGTTGGCTTTCTTCGCCCTTTCGCGCGCTATCTTCGCCACCCCCGACATCGCCTTGCGCTCCCTCTCGCTGGTCTGTATCTTTTGCAGCATCACGTCCGCCACCTCGCTGTCGCGGTGCAGGAAGTTGTCCACCTCCGTCTTGACGAAATCGCCCACATACTTATTTACGCTCACGCCGTCGGGACTCATCGTCAGCGAACCGAGCTTTATCTTCGTCTGGCTCTCGAACATGGGTTCTTCCACGTTGATTGCTATCGCCCCCACGAGACCGTTGCGGATGTCGGTGTATTCGAAGTTCTTGCCGTAGAACTCCTTTATCGTCTTGGCGATATGCTCCTTGAACGCGCTCTGGTGCGTGCCGCCCTGCGTGGTGTGCTGTCCGTTCACGAAGGAGTGGTATTCCTCGCCGTACTGGTTGGTGTGGGTGAACGCTATCTCTATGTCCTCCCCTTTCAGGTGTATTATGGGATAGAGGGGGTCTGTCGTCATGGTGTCCTTCAAGAGGTCGGCAAGACCGTTGCGGCTGACGATGCGCCGGCCGTTGTACATTATGGCGAGACCCGTGTTGAGGTATGTGTAGTTGCGCAGCATCTCCTCCACTATGTCGTCGTGGAAGGAGTAGTTCTTGAAGAGTTTTTCGTCCGGCACGAAATAGATAAACGTGCCGTTCTCGTCCTGCGTGTCCTCGGTGGTGTCGGTCTTCAGTTCGCCGCGCTCAAAGGTGAGGTGCCTCACCTTGCCGTCGCGGTATGACTTCACCTCGAAATACAGGCTGAGGGCGTTCACCGCCTTGATGCCCACGCCGTTGAGTCCCACGCTCTTCTTGAACGCCTTTGAGTCGTACTTGCCACCCGTGTTGAGCACGCTCACCGCCTCGACGAGCTTGCCCTGCGGGATGCCGCGGCCGTAGTCGCGCACGCTCACCCTGAGGTGTTCCTCCACGTCAATCTCTATGCGCTTGCCCTGGTTCATGCGGAACTCGTCGATGGAGTTGTCCACCACCTCCTTGAGCAACACGTAGATACCGTCCTCGGGTATGGAGCCGTCGCCCAAACGGCCGATATACATACCGGGGCGGGTGCGGATGTGTTCCATGTCCGACAGGTGGCGGATGCTGTCGTCGGTGTATTGCACTTGCTGTTCTTCCAGCGTGTTCTCAGAATTGTTGTCGCTCATTGGTGTCATTTGGGATTTATGTTGAGGGGAAAATAAACGGCGTTATTTTATGTCCTTGATGTAGCAGCGGCGGCGTTTGTGAATCTCGCAGTCGAGATACTGCCACTGGCTCTGCACCTTGTCGTTGGTTTCCATTTCCACGTGCGTCTCCCCCCACTCGAAGCCGAGCTTCACGTAGCGCGGTATCAGGTCGGCGAAGAGCAGGGAGTTGGCTCCCTTGGCGCGGTATTCGGGGAGTATTCCTACGAGGAGCAGGTCCACCACCTTGGTGTGGTGGAACTTCAGCGCGCGGAGCAGATGCCACCAGCCGAAGGGGAACAGTCTGCCGCGGCGGCATTTCTGCAACGCCCTGGTGAGCGACGGTATCGTGATGCCCACGCCCACCGGCTTGTGTCCCTCGTTCCAGTCCTCGATAACGGTGATGAGGTCGAGGTCGGCAAGGGGGAAATACATGTCAACGTACTGCTTCATCTGCCTTTCGGTGAGTTGCGAATAGCCGTAGAGATGCGAGAACGTCTGGTTTATTATGTCGAATATCTTGTAGCCGTAGCCGTCCTTGAAGACTTCTTTCTTGGTGAGTTTCTTCACGTGTAGGTTGTACCTTTTCTCTATCAGGCTCGCCACCTTGGCGTATTTCTCCGGCACCTCCTTCGGCACGTAGAGCTTGTACTCCACATAGTCGTTGTCCTTGGCGAAGCCGCCCAGGCGTTCCATGTGCCGGGGGTAGTAGGCGTAGTTGTAGAGCGTGGCCATGGTGCCGAGCTGGTCGAAGCCCTCGGTGAGCATTCCCTCGGGGTCCATGTCGGTGAAGCCGAGCGGACCCACCACGTGTGTCATGCCCTTGCCCTTGCCGTATTCCTCCACGGCGTCGAGCAGCGCGTGCGACACGTCGATGTCGTCGATGAAGTCCAGCCACCCGAAGCGCACGTCGTTCCTGTCCCACGCCTTGTTCGCCTTGTGGTTTATTATCGCCGCCACGCGTCCCACCATCTTGCCGCTCTCCTTGTCGAACGCCATGAAATACTGCGCCTCGCAGAACTCAAAGGCGGCGTTCTTGTCGGCTCTGAGGGTGTTCATGTCGTCACTGAACAGGTTGGGGGCGTCGTATTCGCATCCCTCATACAGGCCGTAGCGGAAATCTATGAATTTCTCCAGGTCTTTCTTTGTCTCTACCTTTCTTATTTCTATTGATGACATAATAATTCTTCTTCGCTTTGGCGGAACTCCGCTCCGCCGAAAAGCCGACACCTCCCACGGCACACCCCGAGGGGCGTTCCACAGGCTTGCATCGGACACACAAATAACTTTTTCGTTTTAAAACGCAGCAAAATTACAATTTTAATAACGAAACGCCAAATTTCCGTTTCGATTTTAGGCTTATTTGGCGGTGGCGCGCGAATTTGCACGCAGTGGCTTGCCGTGTCGGAAATTATTCGTAACTTTGCTACATCGTATAAAGAACAAGAAGAACATGAAATACCTTGACCCTAAGGCCGACCTGACCTTCAAAAAGATTTTCGGCAAGCATCCCGATTTGCTGATTAGCCTGCTCAACGCCCTGTTGCCGCTCGGGGAGAGCGAGCAGATACAGCACATTGAGTATCTGCCAACGGAACTTGTGCCTGAACTTTATCTCCACAAGAACTCCATAGTGGACGTGCTCTGCGAGGATGTAAAAGGAAGGAAATTCTGCGTTGAGATGCAGATGGAATGGAGCAACTCGTTCAAGCAGAGGGTGCTCTTCAACGCCTCGAAGCTGTATGTGACACAGGCGATGAACGGAGGAAGATACAATGAGCTGCAACCGGTGTATTCCCTCAACCTCGTGAACGATGTCTTCGAGCACGATATGCCCGACACGTTCATCCACAACTACCGCATAGTGCATGACAAGGACAGCGACAAGGTTATCGAGGGTCTGCATTTCACGTTCATCGAACTGCCGAAGTTCAAGCCGCACAGCGTTTCCGACAAACGCATGATGGTGCTATGGCTGCGCTTCCTCACGGAAATAAACGCCTACACCAAGGATGTGCCGTCCGACCTCCTCAACGACCCCGAAATCGGCAAGGCGTTGGAGGAACTGAAGATTTCCGCTTTCAACGAGGCGGAGCTGAGGGCGTATGACAAGTTCTGGGACGGCGTGAGGGTGGAGAGATCCATGCAACACGACAGTTACGAAGAAGGACGTGAAGAAGGACGGGCAGAAGGCGTAAACAGCGAAAAGGTCGCCACCGTGAAGCGTATGCTCTCTGCCGGTTTCTCCCCCGAACAGGTTTCATTGGCAACATCAATGACGGTTAGTGAAATAAAAAAACTGCTGTAACGACAAGACATGAGAGGGATATTGCATTTTGCCA